>CAYNZR010000120.1:0-1565 GCA_964401785.1 uncultured Candidatus Saccharibacteria bacterium | reverse complement strand
TTTGATTGGTTGACCGGCATGAGGGGACTTGATTGGACGACCGATGAAGTCTTCAATAATACGAATAGGTGATAGAGATGTTCCAGCAAGAATAGCTCCAGAAGTTGCAAGTGTTCCGTCTTTAATAATTAGAGTTGCAGAAACTCCACGCTTTTGATCAACAAAACTTTCAAGCACATATCCAGTAGCGTCAGTCGATAGATTTGCTGTTAATTCATTCATATCAACAAGAAGAAGTAATGTTTCAAGAAGTGAGTCGATTCCAACACCAGTCTTCGCAGAAATTTCTACGCAAGGAACATCTCCCCCATAACCTTCGATGTAGATACCGTTTTCAACAAGAGAGTTTTTAGTTTTTTGTATATCAGCACCTGGTTTGTCAATTTTATTAATTGCAACAAGATAAGGAAGTTTATGCGCATCTATTGTTTTCCACGCCTCAACTGTTTGAGCCTTAACACCATCTTCTGCTGAAACAATAAGAATTGCAATATCGGCGATTTCAACACCGCGTTCACGCATGTTTTGGAAAGCAGCGTGGCCTGGTGTATCAAGGAAAGTAATTGGCTTGATAGTTTTGTCAGCAAGTTTATGTTGCACTTCATATGCAGAGATACGTTGTGTAATTCCTCCCGCCTCTCCATCAACTACATTTGATTTACGAATGAAGTCAAGAAGGGATGACTTGCCATGATCAACATGCCCAAGAACTGCAATTACAGGCTGACGAGAAATTACCTTTGTTATAGAGGCTTTTGACATAATTTAATTATGCAATTATAACACGATTTTGTAAATATTCCTAGAGACAGATATAAGTATTATCTATTGTCTTTGTGTGTTTTCTTTGATTCTTCTATAACTGATTTTTCTTCTTCCGTTAAATCGTAAGTACTTTTATATTTTTCTATTGGCTTTGCAAGTGTACTTGTGTGACTGTGTGCATGTAAAGATGTAATGACAACACCGTTACCTTTTTCATTTAATAAAGCAACAGAAAAACTTTGATTGGAGCCATTTGTTTCAAAAGCTTTGTATCTAATAGTTTGAACATTGCGAAGGGCATGGGAAACACGAGTGTCTAATGATAGTGCGTGTTTTGAAATTAATTCATTTTTATTTTCAATTTCTTTTACACTATCAACACATTCTTTAATTATTTTTTCAAGCGATACGCCAGATTCTCCTTTTGTAAGATAATGAATTTTGTTGTGAAGGTGTACAACATAAAGTAGAACAAGAATAAGAGCAAACCCAAGAGGAAGGTTGGGGTTTTCTATGACAAGAGATAATATGCGTTCCAACATGAAATATTATTAGTACAAATAAGTGTATCACGCTTCATTATATTTGGTTGTAGATAAATATAGTTTTTAAATTTTTTTTGACATAAGTAATTATTTCTGTTAAAGTTTGTGCTCGTGCAATTAGTTCTTTCGCAGTTTAGTCTTCAAAGGATGAAATAAATGAATATGCAAAAAAATGGAATAGGAATAACCGCAGGACGCAACTATCCGAAGAAACCCACTCCACAACCAGCACCAAGGGGCAAATAAAGATGGCTC
>CAYNZR010000119.1:0-1583 GCA_964401785.1 uncultured Candidatus Saccharibacteria bacterium | reverse complement strand
TTTTACGTCGATCTACTTTAAGCCAGTCAGCCATTCCTTCCTGAGTCATTGGGATTGATTTTCTGATCTGTACCAAATTACATACTATATCAAAATACCCACTTTTTTCTAATAATGGATGCTTTAGAATAGATTTACTTATTTTTGTTTTTATTTTTTCAGTCGAGTTTTTGTTAATCATTTTTATTATTTTTTCACAGTACATCAATTCGTTTAAAAAAATCATTTTTTCTAACAAAATAAAATCGTATTTGCAGTTTTTTCTTCTATTTAAGCAAGGGTCACACGGCACAATGTTTTTTATTATATTTTTTCCACCATGCTTTATTGGAATTATATGATCTATATCAAAAGAATTGATTTCGATCATTTTGTTTGTATAAAAACATTTTCCATTGTGTGCATTAAACAATAATATCCTTATGTTTTTATCGTGAATATTTATATATGAATTATTATCTATCATATTTCAAATGTACGAAATAAAGTATATTTAAACAAATAAAATGTACAACATTTGGTACTTCTTCTTCCATATCTTATTGATAGTTAATAACGTTCTCTTAGCCGGTAGTTATGTTCAATTTTATTTTATTAATTTTTAAAAGCCTACGCACTTATTCGTAATCCTTCATAAAATACTTATCATAAATCTCAGTGCATTTTCTCTTTACATAATCCAAAGTCCATTTGTGTCTTACCTCTGGCTTAAAACCTTCTTCACCCTTTGCTAACCACATCACTTCAAACATGGCATTTGAAAAGTCGTTTTCCATTTCGCTCATATAAGCATTTGATTCCAACATTTCAGTAATATCAAATCCATTTTTGTAAAGCCATAATACAGCCTTAGTATTGTCAAAATGTAAAATGCACCTATCTTGCCCGTTATGGTATTCTATCCCAATTATACTTCTGCCACCAAAAGTAATTTGCTGTTTGCCGTCTTCAGTAATTGTAGGCTCATGCTTAATACTCATAAAATCGCTTTTATCATATTTTGGATGCACGAATGATAATAACTCAATAGCTTCTTTTTCTGTTAACTCTTTTATACTTTTCATTTCCTTTGCTTTTTTAAAAATTAATAAAATAAAACTGCCTCACACACAAGCCAACACACCAACATAACAGCACCTAATGTCAAGCGGTTGGAACGCTTAAATATATTAGTTTGTTTACGCCTGCCATTAGCCGCAAAACGTTAGGTGCAATTCATTTGAGACTTTATCACACCTATCAACTTATCAGAAACTTCATTGGCAATATCATCTGTTGTTTGTATTTTAGTAATCCTGCAACAATAATAAAATCTTCGTTGAAATATATCTCTTGCTTCTGTTTCTGAACGTGCTTCTATTTGGCAGTGTCGTTTATATCCTATCCAATCATATTCAATGAAATAGACAAGAACTGCACCTAACAAAGTATTAGCGTTATTGCCTTTCGTGCTTTTTGAAACTTTTGTCATAATTTTATTTCTTAGTGTTATTAATTAAATTCTGTGATGGCAACAACGCCAATACTCAGCCGTTATACTCCATTCTTTTTCTTCTTTTTTTTCTCCCCTGCCCACGCTTCAA
>CAYNZR010000118.1:0-1628 GCA_964401785.1 uncultured Candidatus Saccharibacteria bacterium | reverse complement strand
AATACCAAAGAGGGCTGGTGAAGAATCTGGCAATAAAGGTACTGCGGAGTTATCAATATTAGTTTTATCCTTGTCATAAAAGTGTCCTCTCAACTTGTGCTCAACCAAACACCTCTTGGCCCAATCTGCCGTTCGCTCAATGGCCTTCTTTTGCTTTTCGTAAGATTCATGAGGTGATACACATTCATCAAAAGCAAATATAATATCTGCTCCAATATCATGCTGAATTTCGATTGATTTTTCTGGACTGAAGAAATGTTTCGAACCATCTATAACCGATTTGAACTCGACTCCCTCATCACTTATTTTGGCCAATTTTACGCTATCTTCATTTTGGTCATTTTCATTTATTTCATCCTTGGCAACGATCTCGTTTTTGACAACTTCATCTCTTGAAGCTATTTTGCCAACTTTCCTATCCATACCAAGTCCCAGCGAAAATGCCTGAAAGCCACCCGAATCTGTAAAAGTCGGCCCATGCCAATTCATAAATTTGTGAAGGCCACCCGCCTTTTTCATGACTTCAGTTCCAGGTTGAAGATATAGATGGTAAGTATTTGCCAAGATAGCATCAGCACCAATATAGTCTCTCACCTGCTCAGGTGTTAGAGATTTTATTGTAGCTTTTGTACCTACTGGTATGAATGCTGGAGTTGGGATATCACCATGTGCAGTCTTTATGATGCCAGCACGTCCACGTCCTCCTTTTATTTTTGCTTCTATCTTGAATTCCATATGACCAGATTACACACAAACTGGTATTTCGCCAAATTATTAGTTTATATTCCTCCACCAATCACTTGTCGGCGCCTTTTTTATTACTTCTATTACTCGATCAACAGAATCTGTAATCTCAAATAAATCTAGATCACTTTCGCTAATAGCTTTGTATTTGTTGAGAGTATGATCTTTCAAAAATTGACGAAGTGGTAACCAATATTGTGAATCGAACAAAATAACTGGTACTTTTGGAATCTTGCCTGTTTGTATCAAGGTAAGAACATTGAAAAGTTCATCGAACGTTCCATATCCTCCAGGGAAAAATACAAAAGTCTCCGCAGCAAATATAAGCATAGTCTTTCTCGAGAAGAAATATGAGAATTTCATGGCCTGAGTAGCGTAAGCATTCGTCGTTCTCTCATGTGGCAAACTAACATTGAGACCAAGTGAATCACCACCAGCTTCGTACGCACCCTTGTTGGCTGCTTCCATGATGCCGGGACCACCGCCAGTAATGACTGCATAACCTAACTCGCGAACAATGCGCGCAGATAGTTCCTCGGCTTTTTTGTAGTCATCTGCATCAGGCTTTGACAAGGACGAACCGAATATTGTAACCGAACGTGGATATTTTTTTAAGAATTCAAAGCCGTCACCAAACTCGCGATTGATATGTTCCAAATGTGCATCGATGTCTCCATCGTGAATATCATTTTTGGAAAAATATGATTCATTTATATTTGTCATGGAAACAGTATAACAGAAAACACCCTCGATAGACGAGGGTGTTTTCTTGCGAAGCCATTAGGCTTATGCCTTTGGACGTGCTTCTGATACGACAATCTTGCGACCATCGAGCTCAGAACCGTTGAGCTTGGAAACCGCATCGGCACCTTCAGCATCTGAAG
>CAYNZR010000117.1:0-1664 GCA_964401785.1 uncultured Candidatus Saccharibacteria bacterium | reverse complement strand
TGCAGAACGATCCTGTTCTGCGCAACCTCAAGCCCGAGGTGCTGACAAGCCTTGTTGAGCGGGCGACGATGCTTTCGGTCACCCGGCAAAACCAGATCGCGGCCGAACAGGAAAGAGCAAGGGCAAGGGCGGAAGCGGCGGCGAACAAGGCCGAGCGGGAAGCGGGGCAGGCATACACGATCCTTCGTGACATGCAGATGGATGGGCGCAGGATCGACCTGAACAACCCCGAAAACAAACTGCTGATGCAGAAGGTGCAGGCCGTTCCAGCCTACGCCAAGGCGTTCACGGCAATGTCGGAAGCCGTCCCTGCCAACGCAGCCGCAGCGGTGCAACCGATTCCCGTTCAGCGCGAGCAGTTGAACACCCTCTATGCGCAGCGGAACAAGGATGGCACATCACCCGCGCTTGAGGCTGAAATCACGCGCCGCGAAAAGGTGCTTAGCTCGGCAGAGTCCGACTACAAAGCCGAACCCCTGAAAGCCGGTGCGGATCGTGGCGTGATCACCGCGATTGCCCCACTCGACACCTCGACTCTCGACGGCTTCGAGAAAGGATTGTCCGCTCGTGCGGTGCAGGCCGATCAAGTCGCGCGCATTCCGGGCGCTCCGGTTTCCCCCATGACGAACGCAGAGGCGTCCGTATGGGCGGATCGGATCAACGCACTGCCTCCTGACGAACGGGGCAAGCGCATTGCCACCATGACGGCCACGGTCGGCCCCCAGCAGGCTCAAGCCCTGGCGACTCAGATCGACGCGAAGGATCGCGCCTTGTCCCTCGAAATCGCTGTCGGCTCAACGATGACAACGCAGGGCCGAACTGTCGGAGAACTCATCCGCAGGGGCGCTCAAGTCGCAAAGGACAAGGGCATCAAAGAGGACAAGAGCGCAGAGTTCGGGCTGCGGGCGACATTGGCAAAGGAAGTCGGGCCGATGCTCAACGGGCAGGCGCGGGAAGATGTGATCGACGCCGCCCGTTACATCATGCTCGCCAAGGAATCGGCGGGCGAGAAGATGGACTATGCGGGCGCGGTAGAACTCGCGCTCGGCGGAAAGATCGTGGAGCACAACGGCAAGCGGCTTCCGGCCCCGCCTCAGTTCACCGAGGAACGCTTCAAAGCCTCGCTTGCCTCCATGACCCCGGCAGACATTCCGGCGCGCGTGATCTTCACGCCGACTGGTGCAACGTTGACGCCTGCGGAATTTCTCGTCCGGTTGCAGTCAGCCGAACTCGAGCCCGCAGGTACGGGCCGCTACTACGTCAGGGCTCCGGGGGGCTATTTGATGGGAGAGAATCGCCGCCCGCTGCCTATCGAGGTGCGCTAAGGTGGGCATCCTCGATCTGCACGCGAGGGCGCTTGAATCTGCCGCCGCTGACTCGCGGCTGTACGTACCTCAACGCCAACCGCCAGCGTTCTCCGTTTGGGATGCTGCGGCTGCCATTCCTCGCGGGGCCGTGGCGGGTATCGGCGAAATGGGCGCGTCGGCGTTCGAGGTTGCATCCGGGCTGGCCGATGGCATGCGCAGGCTGCGGGACGCAACCCCGGAGCAGATGCGCGAATACGATCGCGTCGGAACCCTCAAGCCTGACGACTTCCGAACCGCCTTCGGGCGCGCGATGCGCGATGAGGCTAACTCATGGATGCCTGACCCGGCAACCACGCA
>CAYNZR010000116.1:0-1667 GCA_964401785.1 uncultured Candidatus Saccharibacteria bacterium | reverse complement strand
TGTTTTTCATATCCAGAAGTTATCGGCAAATATTTTGCCAAGGAACATTCGATTGTTTGCGCTGGTACTTGGGGCAAAACATCATCTTCGGCATTATTATCATTTATCCTCGAATACGCTGATTTGTCGCCAACATACATGTTTGGTGGTATTTCCCTTTCTCATGATTCTGCAGCAAAGCTCACTGATTCAAAATGGAGTGTTTTCGAAGGAGATGAATACAAGAGCTCACCGACCGATAAAAGAGCAAAATTCTTTCATTACAAAACAACCGAACTACTACTCACTGCAGTTTCTTGGGACCATGCCGATCTCTACCCTACCGAACAAGAATATTTTGATGCTTTTAAAAAGCTCGTTGCAGGATTGCCAGATAACGGTTCAATCGTTGCTTGTACAGATGGCGCAGAAGTTAAATCAATCATAAATGATTACAAAGGAAAAATTATTCCTTATGGACGCCAGTTGCCTTTGGATCAAAATAATCCTCAGTATTTTGCCTACAAAAATCTTTCCCAATCGAAAAGTGGTCTAAAATTCACAATTTCAAAAGACAGTATAGATTACATTATCAATTCCCCCATCCTCGGACTTTATCAAGCTGAAAATATTACCGGTTGTTTTGCAATGGCAGTAAGTATAGGTATCGATCCAAAAATAGTTGTAGAAGCAATTTCGAAGTTCAAAGGACTCAAGAGAAGAATGGAGAGAAGATACGAAGGCAATATCACAATAATTGACGACATAGCTCATTCACCAGAAAAAGCTCGTTCTGTTATAAACACCCTTCGATCTGTTTACTCAGGCAAAGTCATCGTGGTATTCGAGCCAAATAGTGGCGGAAGAAGTCGTGAATCACAAGCAAAATATGATAATGCTTTTAATGAAGCAGATACAGTAATCATTCCCCGTCTAACCAAACTCAAGTTAGCCGAGAATGCAGATGAACAACCAATGGAAGGTGACGAACTCTGTTCTGTAATATCAAAGACTCATAATAACGCAATACATATTGACGATGATATTAAGCTCGTAGATTTCCTCAAATCTTCAACCAAAAAAGATGACGTCATTGCTTTTCTCGGTTCACATGGATTCAGGGGTATGATTGAGGAGACGATAAAGAAAATTAGTGATTTACAATAAATTTGATTGTGCTAATATTCTTTTGGACTCAATAATCTGAAGGGAGGTAATATATGTACACCAAGTAATATAACAACTGCTTTTTGGCGAAAAACAAACAAGAAAGGAGGTGCTGTGAGCGACATATAAATCACCCCCGAACGGAACGTCTGAACTCGGGCGGAGGTACTGACCTCCGCCCAGCTTTTTTACATATTCCTTGATGGTCTTAAATCGACAAATTTCACTTCACAATCACATTACTTCCCCTCATCGACTATATCAGTCTTGACATTACCATCGACAATCTCTTTGACCAATAGAGTCATACCACAATGATTGCACTCTATAACCATACCAACTGCTAGATTTGGATAACGAGAAAGATCTATTGTATTTTTACATTCTGGACATACACAAATAGTATTCATAGTTTTTATATTTTGTTGAAACATTTTAAATAATGTGGTTAAGGAAGCTCAAATAGCAAATTATAACCACCTTTCAATGGTAACGAAAAAAGTGTAGGATAGCAATATGAC
>CAYNZR010000115.1:0-1698 GCA_964401785.1 uncultured Candidatus Saccharibacteria bacterium | reverse complement strand
TCAGGTTATGTATACATTACTACAATAAAGCAGATCAATAAGATTGCATGTAGTATTCCTCTATCATTGAATCCTCAGGAATTGGCAATAATTAACGAATATAAGAATAGACGTGGTGCCACTCCTTCTGTGATTGTCACTCCAAAAGTAGAAAATACTCCAATTCAAATTGAAGTAAAGAATGAAGACAATACAATCACTCTTACTTCTACTCCAGAAGCAAATACAGAAAACACTGCAACCGTACAGAAAGCATCTATTATGAACAGATTCTGGAATTTCCTAGTCTATCTCTTCAAATAATTATTTGAGTCATAACAAAAAGTCCCCCCTAAGGGGATTTTTTGTTAACCCAGCCTCTTTGTACCATCTGCTTTGAGACTATTGCCATAAATCCTATCATCTATAGAACCAGCAAGGGCAATCATGAGAGCGTTGTCTCCGGATACATGAGCAGATGGAAGATAAAGTGGTAGATCATATTCGATTGATAGTTTCTCGAAAGCTCTCCTAAGGCGAACATTTGCTACGACTCCACCTCCGACTATAATAGTTTTTGCTCCAACTTTGTCTATTGCTTTACGAAGCTTTTTTGACATTATCTCTTCCACACACATTTCAAATTCCAAAGCCAAACCTTTTTTGAATTCATTACTTATTATTCCGGTCAAATTCTTTTCGTCACGAATAGAGTACAAAACAGCAGTTTTCAAACCTGAAAATGAGAAATCGAGATTGTCGCTGTTCAACATCGGTCTAGGCAATTTTGAAATAAATTCCAAACCCTCCCGACTTGCTTCTTCCGCAAGTTTGCTTATCTGGGGACCACCTGGATAGGGCAACTCTAGAAGTCTTGCAACCTTGTCATAGGCTTCACCGACCGCATCATCCTTGGTCTGTCCAATGATATTGTAACGAAGAGGGAATACCTTCTCATCACTTTGTCGATCAATTTGCACAAGTTCTGTGTGACCACCACTTATGAGCAAAGCAATTCCTGGGTATTGGATCTCTTTCAACTGATTCCAACCATTATCTTTGACATTATTGGATAATAAAGAGCCAACTACATGACCCTCCATGTGGTTTACCGGAACTATTGGAATAGACCATAAATCTCCCAATATTTCTGCAAAACTAATACCAACCCAAAGTGCAGGCTCCAATCCCGGACCCTCAGTTATTGCAATACGATCAATATTTGGAACGTGACGTAAGAAATCTATATCAACAAGAGAATCCACAAGATCTGAATTCTTATCGGCATATTTACTCTTTATATTTGCTATTTTTGTTTGGAAAGTATGGTCATCCATAACATACCTCGATGGTCCAATTTGAGCTGATTCTATCAAGATTTTCCTCAGCAATGGCAGAAGATTCCTTCCGTGCTCTCTTTTTGCCAATGTTGGATATACACCACCATACTCTCGATGCAAATCTGCCTGAGAATGGATAAGCGAGGATACTATACGATACTGCAAACCCGCTCCTTCTTGTTTTGTTTCTAGGATAGCGAGAGCAGTCTCATCACAACTTGTCTCTATGCCGAGGGTTATCATGTGCGCGATACAGGACTTGAACCTGTGACCCTCCCCACGTCAAGGGGATGCTCTACCAACTGAGCTAACCGCGCATTTATTACATTTTAAACATACTGATTTCTTCGGCCGCTTTCTACCAAGTCAGTTAACCGCG
>CAYNZR010000114.1:0-1760 GCA_964401785.1 uncultured Candidatus Saccharibacteria bacterium | reverse complement strand
GTTGCGCACTACTGCTGATTACCTGCTCGGCCTGACCGAAAACCCCGACCCGCCCGGCGAGGCCCCCGGCGTCGGTGTGAGCGTCGAAGCTGACGAGGTGGCGCGCATCATCGACGCGCTGCCACCGGAGACGCGGCAGTTTGTGCTGCATATGGCGCGGTCGCTGTCCACCTACATGGCAGGCGCGGCGCAGGTGCAGCCCGCCCAGGTGCAGGACATCGCGCCAGGGACGGGCGGCAGGTGGTTCTACTCAGTTCGGCGCGTACCAGAGCGTACAGACTAGCGGACACGCCTGACATCCGTTTGGCGCGTGCGCACACTTTGCAGAACGTAGGCGCGCGGCCTGCGCTTTAAGCAATCGGGTGGTAAATTCAGCAACGGCTAGATCATCAAGTTCGGCGCTATCGGGATCAGCAGTAGAGGATGGGCGGCTATTCGGTTGGTACATCGGCATGTAATGTGTCCTGTCTGCGGCGGTTACAGACGGCCCTGCGCGGGTCGTACCTATTAGCGGTTGCACATACGGCGCTGTATGCACCCCGCTAGTGTAGCACAGCTTACCTTACGGTGACAACCTGTCCATATGGCTAGTATCTAGCAGCCGCCCCGCTAGATACACCTGTAGACGCTAAATCCCCATCCTGACAATTTGCTGATAATGTGGCCGTAAGGGCGGCGGCGTGAGGGGCTATGGGCAAACGGTGGGTGATCTGGACAGCGGTCAGCAGCGAGGAACAGGCCGAACGGTACAGCCTGACGGAGCAGCTAGAGCTAGGCCGGGCGCATTGCGCCAAGTGGGGCGGCGAGGTAGTGGCCGAACTGAGCGTTGGCGAGTCGCGCAGTATCGTGCTCCTAGAGGACGCCGCCGCCAGAATCCCCGCCTATGCCGAATTGCGCAGGCTGATAGCGACGCGGGCGTTTGACGTGCTCGTTACCTATGACGTAACGCGTCTAGGCCGCAAGCGGTCGTTGGTGGCGGCGGTGGAAGAGCTTTGCGCCGAGGCCGGGATCGTGGTCTACGAACTGGACAACCCGCCCACTACGCTAGACGCTGTAGCAGGCTATGACAGGCAACTGCTATCAGCCATCAAAGGGGCCAGCAGTCAAAACGAAGTCGAGCGCCTGCGCAAGCGCGCCCGCTTTGGCCGTGAGGGACGCGCCAAGCGCGGCGATCTGGCAGGCGTGCCGCCCTATGGCTACACATGGCGCTATGACGATACCGGCGTGCGTGCGTTGGTGGTAGACGATACCGCCGCCGCCGTGGTGCGTGACATTATCGCCCGCTACCTAGCCGGGGCCGGGCAGATCACCATCGCCGCCGAACTGACAGCGCGCGGCGTGCCCACTGCAACAGGTGGTAGCCACCGGGGTGGCTCGCCAGCGCTGCATGATCCCGCCCGCTACAGCCGCGCCGCGGGCCGGCACCCGGCCATCATAAACGAGGCGACCGCCGCCGCCGTGACCGCCGAACGGGAGGCTCGCCGTGCCAACCGCCACGTAGCTGACACCCCGTCACGGCTCACCGGCATTGTGTGGTGCGAGGTATGCAACCGCCCCATGTGGCAGGCGCGCAACGAGGATGGCACACGCCGCAACGCCGACGGCACACGCCGCCGTGCCCGGTTCTACTGCCAGCCGCCCCACCCCGGCGGGTCGGTGGGCACCGCCCTCGTGCTAGAGGCAATCACCGCCGCCATCGACGACCTAGCGCACGCCGACCTGTCAGCCATTGCCGACGATGCCGACGCGCACCACGCCGC
>CAYNZR010000113.1:0-1827 GCA_964401785.1 uncultured Candidatus Saccharibacteria bacterium | reverse complement strand
TCATGGAAAGACATATTTTCGATCCAAACCAGCCGACAGGCTCTATGTCGCTGGAAAATGTCCGGAATGTTTTGAGAGCGTTGTTTCAGGGTGATTTGTTTGCCTTACGGCCTAGGGCATCAATGGTCTTGGATGACCTTGAGTATTCGACGGATGCATTGGCACAAGCCAAATGGTCGGGGACAGGCGTGACGGTTACGCATTCAACCACGAAGCAGGAAGGCAATTATGCCCTGCAATGTGTGATCGACGCTACGCCTAACCGGCAGGTCACGCTTATTAAAGGCGTTAATTTGTCCGCATTTAAACAAATCACCTTGTGGGAGAGGTGTGCGGGCGCAAGTCAGACTTTTAGATTCTTCCTCGAAGATAACCTTGGGCATGTGAGCTATTGGAATCTGACTTCTCATGGGACTGCTGGGACGTGGAAGAAGGACACTTTAACCTTAGCGACACCAGATGGCAATAACGGAACAGCGGCAGTGTTGTCGAGCATCACCGATTTCGGTTTCTATCAACTGCCAGCTTCACAGACTTTTTTATTCGATACCATCACGGCAGTGTGCGGGATGAATGTGGCGGTTGCTTCGGCTTTGGTCGGCGGTTTTTATCAGAACATTTATATCGGATCAACAAGGTTAACTTACGCGGGCGGGGCCTCATCGCTTATTACAGCCCCGGGGACTAATCCGAGGATCGATTTATTGACGATCAACTCGGCAGGGGTATTGGAATGGACGACCGGTGCGGAAGCATCTAATCCGGCAGAGCCAGCATTCCCTTCGGGGAAGTTCCCAATATGCCTTGTTTATTGCAAGCCGACAATGACGAAGGTCGTGGACTACGAAAGCAAAGACGCCAATCCCAATGACGCCTACATATATAAGGATGTCCGGCCTCTGTTTTTACTGGGGATGTCGTCTTTCGTGGCTTTGACGGATTGTCCGTCCAACTACACCGGGCAGGCAGGAAAGTCTGTCAGGGTGAAGGCTGATGAAACAGGTTTAGAGTTCGCGTTCCCGAATGCGACGTATGCGGAGTAAAAATGCCAGAGCATAGATTACCGCCCAAACAGTGTCCAACAAATACGCCGACGTGGACGGATCCGACTTTGACCGCGAATACGGTTAAAGCGAGAAACGACCATGTGGAGGAGTTGCGTGTAAAGGTCAATCAGGAGTTCACGCGCAGGGGGTTATCGACAGCTTCTTTTACGGACGTAACACTTACGGCGGATGTTATTAAAATTCGCAACGATCATGTCGCTGAACTGAGGGTTGAGTTGCAGAACGTTAAGACCGGCAGAGGTGAATCCGGGTATTGCGTGCAGGATTCATCAGGGTGCATGGATTTTACGGATCCGACGCTTACGGCGAACACCATTAAGGCGAGGAATGATCACGTTTCTGAATTGCGGTCGAAACTGCAGGCGTTAATGACCGGCTGTATTTGTGAAGCAGAGCAGTGCCAGTATTGCGCGGATTGTGGGTATTACTATCAGACGTGTTCGCATGCGGGAGTCGCTTGCGATGATCATAAATACAGCGAATGCCAGCACAGCATGGTTGATCACAGGATTTGTGCTAGTTACAACCTGCCCGGCGGAACGACGCATCCGTATAAGACGGCTTCCGGTGAACCGTTAAACACGACACCGTGGGACGGTTATGTGCCGTGGTCACCGCAGTGCAACTATACGCCGCCCGGGTATAACTGGGGCGCGGTGCATTCGGATTGGAATTGCAAATGCAATCCGTACACATGGTGAGGGTATATGTTTCCGAGTTTTGAGGCAAGCAAGCCAAAGACATTGAAGGTCGCAAAAGA
>CAYNZR010000112.1:0-1828 GCA_964401785.1 uncultured Candidatus Saccharibacteria bacterium | reverse complement strand
AAAAGGAAGTCGATGCTTGGGCAAAGAAGATTGCTGACGCTGATGGTTTCATTGTCGTCACTCCAGAATACAATCACGGTTATCCTGCAACACTCAAAAATAACATCGATTGCATTTACAAAGAGTGGAATAAAAAAGCAATTTCCTTCGTCTCATATGGTTCCACTGGCGGGGCAAGAGTGATCCAACAGTTGCGCGAAGTCAGTATTGAATTGCAAATGACTCCAATCAGAAATAGTGTCCATATCATGAATCCATGGCTCCTTACCGAGGAAGATGGATCCTTGAAACCTGGAGTACTCGATGCCTACGATCACAGTGCCCAAAATCTCCTTACTCAGTTGGTCTGGTGGGCAAATGCTCTAAAAGAGGCTAGGGGGAAAATTAAATAAAAAGAGAACCGCCGGCATGTATCCGGCGGTGTGTGGCGCTTGTTATTGGCTCTGGTCAACTCAATTGTTGATGTAGATGCCGACATACTTCCTGGAGCTTGTCGGAGGAACCACCTTAAAGTCTTCTTCGAAGTCGTGAGCGTTGTGTTGTGGAAGACTGATGATGACAACGGCAGCCCCTTTTCTCTCCAAGTGCCGAACATAACACTTGAGCATGTTCAAAGCCTTGGTGGTCCGGCACCATCTCGTGCTTTTTCCTTCGACCAAATACCGATTGAACTCGGATGCGAGCGTGTCTACCTCTCCTTCGGTGAAGATGATGAAGATTCCAGGGTGGTTGAACCGCTTCTGTTTCAAAACGAATTGTGCAAGACTCATCCTGTGGTGAAGCTGATGTAGGGAATCGCTTTGTCGTGCCAGCCAACGACCCTTATCATCTTTCTTCCAGATTTGCATGAGTACATCCTTTATCTAGTTGATGGTTTTGTACTGTTCAAAATCAATTTACAGTGAATGTGGGTGGTTGTCAATTTGATTGAACATTAATATGCAGTATTAGTGGAATGAATAAATCATTAATTCTCAAAAAAGCCAAAGAATTTGTTCAACAATCTTTATCTGGTGAAGGAACTGGGCATGATTGGTGGCATATCGAGAGAGTCCTAAATAATGCTCGATTAATTAATAAAAATGAAAATGCTAATAAATTCATAATAGAATTGGCTGTCTTGTTACATGATGTTGGTGATCACAAAGTAATTCATAAGGTTGAGGATGATTATTCTATTGCAGAAAACTTTTTGATTGGTGAAAATGTTGATGTGGAGATAATAGAAAAAGTCATGTTTATAATAAAAAACATGTCATTTAGTAAGACTCTAAATAATAAACTTGATAATATTTCAAAAGAATTTTGTGTTGTTCAAGATGCGGATAGGCTCGATGGTATCGGTGCTATAGGAATTGCAAGAGTTTTTGCTTATGGAGGAAGTAAAAATAGACCGCTTTTTGATCCGACAATAGAACCAATGAAAATTGATTCTATTGATGATTACAAAAAACTAAAAACATCGAGCTTCCATCATTTTGGAGAAAAATTATTACTTCTAAAAGATCTAATGAATACAAAGACCGCCAAAAAGATAGCACAAAAAAGACATGATTATATGAAAAAATACATGGAACAGTTTATGGCAGAATGGAAAGGTGTGAAGTAATTAGTAGACCTTCTTGATTTGTTTTGACCGACTACTCCACCACAACCGCTGTACCATAACAGAGCACTTCGGTAACTCCTTGGAGAAGTTCAGTAGCATCATAACGGACACCGATGACAGCATTGGCGCCTTTGTCGCTTGCGTGTTGGACCATGAGATCGTATGCCTCTTTTCTGGTTTTTTCGCAGAGTTCGGAAAATAGGGAAATGTTGCCTCCGA
>CAYNZR010000111.1:0-1838 GCA_964401785.1 uncultured Candidatus Saccharibacteria bacterium | reverse complement strand
GCTGAACGAACTGGCTAAGAAGATTTATGATTTCAACGTCACGATGGGGTGGCATTCGGGAGCGCCCGACCTTGCCAAGTACCTGATGAATCTGCACTCAGAGATTAGCGAACTCTGGGAGGCGTGGCGCAAGGGCGAAGACGACAAGCCATGCGACAAGGCGCAGAAGATGACCGATCTTGGGCTGCGTCCGCTGACCTGTCGCGAAGAGGAACTGGCCGACATCTTGATCCGCACTCTGGACACGGCGCAGACCTATGGTGTGGACATTGACGAAGCCGTGCGCGTGAAGATGGCATACAACGCGACTCGGGCATTCAGACATGGCGGAAAGTTGGCATAGGGCGGCGGACGCGAAGAGGATTCTGATAGAGGAGAGGAACGGGCGATGACCTGGGACGAAATCAGAGACGAGATACAACGCACGCTGAACGATTGGCAGGATGACCGGACAGACGTGCGCCTGACAGCGGACCCGGACAGCGAAAAGTACGCAGACCTGGAAATCGACGTGAAGTCGTGGCACAGCGGGAATCCGGTGCTGTTCACGTGGTATTCCAGGGTTCGGCACGTTCCCAAGTCCGCGACGGATTGGCGGTCCGAGTACGCAGACGACCAGTGGGAATTCGAGACCTCGGAAGATTGCTGGTCAGATTCGGAAGATTGCTGGTCAGATAGCGGGGACCTGTGGCAGGCACTGTTCTGGGCGGCGACGAACGAACTGATACGAGTGGCAGGAAAGGGCGGGCGATGAAACCATACATTCACGCGCAGAACTCGGTTCGCGCATTCGGCGGCAAGGTAGAAGATTACCTTCCCGTGCATGATTTCCTAGACGAGAGCAAAGCGCATTTCGCAGACATGCGACACCGCGCGCTTCTTCACTCGTCTTGGGGTATCTTTCTGGCTGAGCGCGTGTTGGGTCACACCATCACGAACTCAGACGGGCGGATCGTGCAAGTGCGCGACGTGGCCGAAAAACACATCATCGAAGACATGGGACGCATTCCGTCGGTGCAGGACTATTTGCAAGGGATGCCGATGTACGAGTGGCTGGGCGGTCCCAAGCGCAAGCCGCAACGCACGATTGACTTGACGACAACCAACGTGGACTAGGAGAGACGCATGTTTGAGAAACTCGACCAACTGATCGAACTGCACGCCGCCACCATGAAGAAACTGAAAGAGGAAGGCGCAGAAGCACTCAAGGAAGTTCTGCGCGAGTTCTTCGCAAAGTTCCCCGAGGCGCGGGCGATTCGGTGGCGGCAGTACACGCCGTACTTCAACGACGGCGATCCGTGCAATTTCTCGGTGCATGAGCCGTGCATCAAATTGGCGGATTCTGAGGCCGAAGCCGGCGACTACGAGGACGGCTTTGAATCCGACTGGCAACTGAACAAGCGCATGGCTGGCAGCGAACTCCTCGAAACCTTCAAGACGTTCTCGCGCATGATCCAGGGCGATGCGATGCCATGGAGTCGGTTATGGCGGGCGTGTTTGGTGACGGCGTGGTAGTGACTGCGACGCCGGACAAGATCGACATCGACGGCTACGACCACGATTAGCGGCGGCAACGGGCGCATTGACGAACTAACCCGCGCCCGCGTGGCGCAGAAGTGAGGGAGACATGGCGACAACCGAAGAAGTGATTGCATTTATCCGCGCACAGGCAACCAAGAAGACGTACGAGCAAGTACAAGGCGACGACGAGAGCCCGGCAGATTGTGGCAACTACGAAGACGCATACGAAATGGGCGTGGATTCTGGTTGGGTCCAGCTCGCGCAGCGGCTTGCGAAATGGCTTGATGAAGACGAAGACGAGGAGGCTTAGTCAGTGA
>CAYNZR010000110.1:0-1848 GCA_964401785.1 uncultured Candidatus Saccharibacteria bacterium | reverse complement strand
GTTGTTTTTTTAGATGCAATATTATATGTACTGTGCTAGACTAAGTTTTTAGAACGTAGCTCACAACTGAATAGCAAAAAAAGGAGTTGAAGATGATCCAAGACTTCATTGATTTTCTTCGCGCCAAGCACCCCAGAGATCGACTGATTGAAGGTTACAAGGACCTCAACTGCCTTGCCCTCACAGTTGAATCCTGTAAAGACTATAGTGATAATCATTTGGTAGAAGAGGTACTGATACCATTCATGATAAAGCATGAACTTCAATGCGAAGGCGACGATCCGTGTCCGTCAAACGGTATCTTCATCAAATCTAAGGATCGCAAATACAAACTCGTCATTACTAGAACTCGAGCCGGAAGTCGGTTTGAGCTCGACATAACGATTACCTGACATGATCGCACATGCCGAACCATCGTTCGGCATTGCTTTTTGTGGCTAATTGCCGAGGTTGCACCTCGGTAAAACTTCAAAATCTTTTTTCAAATTTGGAAGATTATGCGGATTGTAGACTGCCACACACGGATGATAAAGAGTGACGATCTTGATGGCACCATAGCTAGCTTGTGCATCATATGCTTTGCCATGAGCTTTGCCTATCGGCTCGAGTGATCCTTCCTTACCAAATTTTTTCATAACATAACCCATAGCATAACGGCCCAAAGTTACAATTATTTTTGGCTGGATGATCTCTATTTGTTCATCTAGGAAGGGACCGTAAACACGGATCTCTTCTGAAGTCGGATCACGGTTTTCTGGTGGTCGATCTTTGACTATATTTGTAATATATATGGAACTACGCAACAGACCGACATGTTTCAAGAGTTCATCGAGCACCTTACCAGCAGTTCCACAAAAAGGGCGACCAGTCTTGGCCTCATTCCTGCCTGGTGCTTCACCGATCATCACAATCTTTGCATCATGATCCCCTTCTCCAATAACAGGAAAATAATTGTGCGAAGTCCTATATTCGTAAAGCGGAGACTCCTTCAGTTCCAAAATTTTATCTTTAATTTTTTTGAGTTTTTCAGTCTTACTCATATCATTTTGCCTGCTCGATCACGATTTGCGCTTCGGTCAAAATCTTCTCATGATCTTCTGGTTTGATGCCGATCTCCTTGAGAGCATTTGGATTACCTACTAGATCGAGACATATCATCACATTCAATCCCGCCAATTCCCTCTTTTGGTCTCGAGTCAAAGTCGACAGACACGCTATTGGGTGCAAGCTATTGTCTGATATCAAATCATGCAGATTGCCCTTTTCTGGATAATTCCATCCCAGTAACTTCATCTTATTGCATTCACTATATTGGATTGCTTTGTCAGTAAATTTTGTATTGGTAATGAGCCATCGTTCTGTCAATTTGCGTTTTTTGCCACCATAATCAAATTCATTTTCTGAAATATCATCATAGCGTGCTTTGACATACAAGCTCACTTTGAGATCAGACTTCAAACCAAATTCATTGTGATATTTTGCCTCCACCATCGCAAGTTCATCCGCCTTCCATGCAACAACGTCTACTTCATGATCGACGCATTTGCCCAAGACCACCTGATCAGTAACACTTTCGTAACCCCACATTTTGAACAGCCTAGCCACGAATTTTTCGAATGGGAATCCATCTGGCCCAAGCTCAACCATAGCTCTTCGCACAGAATACTTTGCCGCCACTTTCGTAGAATGTTTGCGCAATAGATCGAATGCCCTGCGGTAGATCTCAGACGTACTCATGCCATCATGGATCTCTCGGCCGATCTCTTCTACCACATCGTCTATGATTTCTCCCGATGCGCCGACACGCTTCAGCGAACTTACCAACTTTTCTTCTTCGAATAATTGTTT
>CAYNZR010000109.1:0-1906 GCA_964401785.1 uncultured Candidatus Saccharibacteria bacterium | reverse complement strand
CCCAAACGAACGTTCGTCCCCTATTGGACCGTGAAGGTACGTTAACATAATAAGCCATTTTGGGCAATGATTTGCCTCAGTGTTCCGATTTTTCATTATTCAACAAACCCAGGATTATTACCCCTCCAATAGTGCTCCAACCCGAACAGCGTAGTTCCAGGTTGAGGATATTTGCCGGAACTAAATCTAAGATATAGTCCATAAGGATCGATGCGGACCGTTCTTTTATCTTCCCCACTTACCTTATGAAGCTCAAAATGCAATTGATTGATACCTTTTGTATTACCACTCTTGCCGGCGTCACCGATATAGGTTTTAGCATCAATCTCTACCCCCTTACTACTATCTATATCCATATTCATGTATGGCAGATAAATTGGCACATTTTCCAAATGAGAATACAAAGTGTTGTAACCATTGCCATTTTCGTCACGCACTTTTACAACCACAAATTTACCCCAAGTTTTGCCATAACCCTGAAATGCTGTTCCTCCATGAGCAGAATAGACAGGAAATGGCAGAAAATTACCATTATCATTTTTCACATAATCAATAGCCCAATGAAAATCTCCAGGTTTGTCCAAGAGATAACCGTCATAAGCCTCAAACCCCTCAATAATTGAAACAGGGGGATTTTCCAAAGCAAAAGGATAATTCTCCAAAACACCTTCGGTCACTTTTGGTTTGACCCATGCCCTAGCAATGCCAGCCAAAAAAGAATCTTCATCGATATTATTTAGAATAATATTATTATCTAAATTCTTACTTATATTATTACCTATTTTATTTCCAATTATAGAATTGAAAACAGCAACTGTAAGTATGCAAAGTATAAAAGCAAAAAATAATTTTGTTTTATTCATTTATAAATAAAAATCCTAATAACCAATCCCTGTAAACAAACTAAAGATCAGCGCAACCAGCGGTGACACCACCCTCCAGAGTACAAAAACGGTCACCAATACAAATATTGGAGCATAAGCTTCCATAGTTAGCCTTATTTTGCCGTATTGATTTGGTAAAAAAGCAAAAAACAATTTTGAACCATCGAGAGGTGGTAGTGGAATAAGATTGAAAATAGCCAAAACAAGGTTGATCACCACTATATATGCACAAAAATCAATAAATGGCGTGGACGCGGTCACATTGCCAAGAGAAAAACGGATAATAGTACCGAAAATAAGGGCGATTGATAGATTAGAGAGAGGACCAGCCAAAGCTATTAAAAATTCACCTTTCCTTTTGTTTTTTAGATTGTATGGATTGTACTCGACAGGTTTTGCCCAACCGAAAGTGAATCCAGAAAGAGATGTGATGAGCGGTACAACGATGGAGCCCACCGGATCTATATGTTTTATTGGATTCAAAGTCAATCTTCCTTGCAAACTTGCCGTTGGATCGCCAAGATAATCAGCCATAAAACCATGAGCTAGCTCATGAATAATGATAGAAAATATCAAAATTATAATTGAAAAGATTGTTAACATTTTGTTTTCTTGTTGTTCACATCACTCATACAGCACTTGTCTCGCCCAAAACTATATGCTAGCATACCATTCTAACAACTTTTATGGCAAAAATCTGCCCAATTACAAAAAAGACCTCAGTCGTTGGTGGACGATATTCCAACGCTACACGTGCTACACAGTTCAATCCTTGTGGCAATATTAGAAAGTACCCAAATATCCAGAAAAAGCGCATTTATGTGCCAGAACTCAAGCAAACATTCATCCTCAACATCTCAACTCGCGCTCTTCGAACAATCGAGAAAAATGGCGCATTTGCAACACTCAAGAAAGCCGGAATTATCTAGACAAGATTTCATTATAATAGACACAAAAAATGCCGAGTAATAATCGGCATTTTTTGTTGATTATGACGGCAGTAAGTGATATAAAGGGGCTTA
>CAYNZR010000108.1:0-1915 GCA_964401785.1 uncultured Candidatus Saccharibacteria bacterium | reverse complement strand
AATGGAGTAGCGTCCGGCTATATATAATACAACTTTTACCAAATAAAGCAAGCACAGACCTATTTACCTGTGCATAACTCAATTATTGAAAAGGATTTTATATATTCTTAAAATTCTTTAACCTCAGTTGTCATCTCACCCTTTGGCAAGAGAGCGTCCTTTTTATACACACTTCCAGCATTCCAAAGCATCCAACTAGTAAGTCCAGCATCATATGTCGCCTGCATTTGAGCACGAACCATCGCTGGCGTGTACACAGCCCCAAGATCAAATGCCTGCAACCATGGTCGAATCTTATTAGGATTTGCCATGGTAGTCGAAGCTTTCAAAATTGCCTGATCCATAGAATATTTTATAACCTCATAAGGTTTCTCTGCTGGCTTTGGAATACCGATAAAACCTTTACCGAAGTGCGATGGATAAACCATTGGTGCCACATAATCGAAATACATAAGAGCATCAGTTAGACTTTGTCCGATACCCAAATCCCCTTCTGCACTAGTAGTCAAACCAAAAAGATCTACAGATATTGGAATACTACTCGTTGCAAATTGTTGCCTCAGGTATGCAAAAAAAGATTTCATCACCTCTCTTCTTGGCCTATCTCCACTCCAAGGATAAACAATGTCTTGCATATTTCCATCAGACGGATAGCGAATATAATCAAAATTCAATTCATCGAAACCTAGAGCGTATGATTCTCTTCCTATAGCAACAAGATATTCCCAAACCTTTTCTGATCCAGCATCGAGCCATTTGACACCTTTGAAATCTTTCCAGATACCACCAGATTTGTTTTTGACAGCAGAATCAGGATAAATATCTATTAGATATGAATCTTGAAATGAGGAAATACGACCGATAACGTAGACATTTCTTTCGTGAAGTTCTGAAATAAACTTCTTTACATCGGGAATTCGTTTTTCAGCTGAGCCAATCTCTACAAGAAGTGGATCTTCAACTGGAAAACTGATCTTGCCAGTATAATCTTTTATGTCGATAACGACTGCATTGATCTCTGTATTATCTACTAAATCAAAAAGTTCTTTGCGGAATCTCGCATTACCAGCCGCCCAACTGGTCATATAGACAGCCTTGAGTGGTTCTGGAGTTGCGACATGAGTTACAACTATTTCGGGTATTGCATCTTTGACCGCACCGGCAAATCGCAGAGAATTATCATTATCAACCTGTGCTACAAAATCAATACGGCTAGATGGTGTATAAAGCACGGCAGAATATAAGAGAACAGAAATTACAAAAAGACCAATGATGACAAAAATAAACTTACTAAAATAAATATTAGGCCGAATCTTCATTTCTTCAAGTTACAGAATTATTATTGATATCGGAATTTTTGTGCTCAACAAAAGGTAAATCAGTTTTTTTCTGTTCTAACTTTTCTTCCCTAACTGGTAATATTTTGTAAGCCAAAATAATAATTATGAGACCGATTACCATATTTAGGACAGTATCGATAATCGAAGTAAAACCCAAAAACGGCTGAATAATAAGAAAAAAACCTAGAACCATTATTGTTTGACGTATAGACATGGAGACATTATAACAGCATTATCAAAATCTTTGCATCTTTAGACGAAAAACCCACCCAAAGGCGGTGGGCTCGTGCAATTCTATCGAGTCTCAGTTCACATCACACTACTCATGAACCGTGGAACTGGTTTACCATTTTGATCAACGATAACCAGCGGATCAGTCTCTTTCAATACCCAGATCGATTCTCCTTCGATAGAAGAGAGCTTGATTCTTTCAGGTCTTTCACCTTTTGGATGACCCGCCAAGCGTGCTGGCTGATAATAATAATACCGATAGACAAAAGAAATGGAAAAATCTTCCTCCCTTTCAATGCGCCAGTACTCTTGTCGATCCTTACCACTCCCAAGTGCAATTGTCA
>CAYNZR010000107.1:0-1944 GCA_964401785.1 uncultured Candidatus Saccharibacteria bacterium | reverse complement strand
CCCATTCGGACATCTTCGGATCAAAGGTTGCTCGGCACCTCCCCGAAGCGTATCGTCGCCACGCCACGTCCTTCATCGCTTTTTCTAGCCAAGGCATTCACCATACGCCCTTAATTTCCTATTAGGAAATTTGTACACCACATGTACATTACTAACTTAACCTACATCACATATCTATATATATTCGACCCGAACATATACAGAACCCCAAAACTTCATGTTCTACATAAAGCAAGGGACTTACCTCAGTAATTTATGAAATAAATTACAAAGGATTTTGATTCGAATATTTGATTTTCAAAGTGTCAATCATTCTGTAAAGAAAAACCGCTTCTTTTAGCGGCTGAAACACACTCCAATTTGGCGTGTGGCTATGGCCGCGGATCGATTGGGTAATTTCTTGTAATCATTCGGTAGTGAGATAAGTATACGGATAACGAATAAGAAGTCAAGAGACAAACAAAAAAGCGGTAAATATACCGCTTTTTTGCAATCAAAATATATATTAATTAGTTCTCCCAGCGCTTCATTGTCTTCTCCAAGATCTTCTGAGCGTAATCTTTTCCACCAAGACCAAATGATAGACCGATAGCCAAAGCTGCACCAGCAAATACTGCAGTAATAACTGTTTGGATGATAGAAGGAGCAATGCCTAGATTGAACAAAGCAGTCAAAATTGCAAAAATCCAAATTGCCCATCGTGTTACATGTCCGAGCATTTCTGCTGAACGAACATTGGTTGCCTTTGAACTTGCGATGACAATTCTCTCCATAGTATTACCGACAACCATAGCGACCATAAGAATAAGTACAGCTACGATAACCTGAGGCAAATATCCAACGACTTGTCTCAAAAATACTGTGAACTGTGCAAGACCCAAGACGTCGAATGATGACATCAAGAATACAACAATAATAAACCACTTGACCAATGCACCGACAAAAAGACCAGAATTAAGATTGTGACCAGCACGCTTTACCACATCTTCCAAACCAGCACTCTTCAATGCAACATCAACTTTAAGTGCCTTGAAGAGATGCTCAACTAGCTTCTCAACAAGAACAGCCAAGATCCAACCGATTGCAAGAATGACAATTGCAATCACAAGATTTGGCACAAAGCTCGCTACACCTAACCACACATTCTGAAGCGATTGAGTAAATACTTCGCCCCAAGTTTGAATATACATCATAGTTATTTTGAACTATTAATTTTACCTATAATGAAATAATTATAGCATGTATGCAAATAGCAAACACAAAAGATGTGGATAGTTTACTGCTGATGTTCGACACCAAGCCTATCCAAAAGAGTCACATGAGGATAATCGAGTATATCCCTGACCAATCTATCGTGAATACCGAGCCTGTATTCGAAATCCTGTGTTTCAAATGCAGAATAAGCAATCTCCTTTCCTATTTCGGATTCTATTATTTTTATAACATTTTCTATTTTAGAAATATTGAGATCTTCCCCGACCAACAACAGATCAACTCTGGAATCCCAATTTTGAGTGAAGACTCCGGCAACAATGAAGAGTTTGATCTTACCAGCATTTGTAAATCTCTTCGTGAGCGATTCGTCGACTCGAAGAGAAGTGATGGTCAAAAGATTCTTCAGTGGATCGAGATATGGATATTTACTATTTAGATAATAACCAACACCCTCAACTTTTTTTGTAATAATATTTTTGCCTTTTTTTACTTGCACGTCTTTTATTGTTTTCTTTATTCTCAATATGTCTGCCTTTTCCAATATATTGAGATCTTTCTTTACTAGATTGGCTGGTGACTTTGTCCTCTCAACAATCTCTCGAAGCAAGAACGACGAAGTTTCATTGAATAAAAACAATCTCAAGATCTTAACTTTGACAACACTTCCAAAAATGGCGGTTAGAGTATCCATGTTATTGCTATTGATATTTATGGGTTAGTATTGTAGCA
>CAYNZR010000106.1:867-1952 GCA_964401785.1 uncultured Candidatus Saccharibacteria bacterium | reverse complement strand
GGCAGCGCAAAGTGGTCCATGCCCACGTACACATAGCCTGCGGCCAGAAATAATTCTGCGGCGCGCGCGCCAGATACCGGCATATCGCCCCGGCCAAGCCCATGTTTTATCGCGATTTCCCAGATAGAGGCAGCACTAAAGAAAATGATGTTTTTCGGCCCAACAATAAGCGCTCGCGCTGCTTGGCTCAGTCGAGGAGAGTCGGTTATCGCCCATAGCGCGATGTGGGTGTCGAGGAGCAGGCGCACGGGTCATGCCCCCTGAAAAAACTTGGCGACCTCGTCGTTATGGCGGTCGATGTCATCAGGCACTTCGAATTCCCCTGCGGCAACACCGATGCGGCAGCCGGTGTCTTGCCTGACAATCGGCACCAAGCGGGCGACCGGCTGGCCGTGACGGGCAATTACGATCTCTTCGGTCACTCCGCTGGCAATTTGCTCGACAAGCTGGGAAAAATGGGTTTTGGCATTGAACAGGCTGATGGGTTCCATCGCAAGACTCCAGTTTATGGTTAGACTAGTTTAGTCTAATTCTGGGCTGGTGCAAGCTAAGGAAGCCGGCCTGCGGCGATCAGGCGGTTGTAGAGGATATTGGGGGAAAGCCAGGCGACGATATCGTCGAATTCATTGGCGCCGGTGGTGGGCGTATGGGCCACGAAGACACGGTCTGCATCGCCATTGGCGGTTTCATCGGTGCTGGCCGGGGCAGCACCACCGTTCTTGCCGCGCGAAAAGACAACTGCCACGGCGGTGTCGGTGAGCGTGCTTCCTGCCGCACATTCGGCTGTCACGCCAGCTCCTGTGATGCCGACGCCTGTGTTGCAGACACGTAAGTCGGGGAGCAATCCACCGCTCCAAGCGGTTTTCATACCGTTAACGGTGGTGAAACACTAACTATTAGTGGTGCTGCTAATCAAATCGCAACAACTATTACTAATAACACAGTAACAGTTGGTATTGTTGACGGTGCAAGTATTGCTAACCTAACAGTAACAGGCACATTTACTTCGGACGATATCACATCAAGCCAAGTAACTGTAACTGGTGACGCTGTTATCACAGGTAACTTAACTGTACAAGGTCAGC
>CAYNZR010000106.1:0-857 GCA_964401785.1 uncultured Candidatus Saccharibacteria bacterium | reverse complement strand
CGCCCGTGTTCCAAACACGCAAATCCGGGCCCAGGCCACCGGCCCAGTTATTTTTCATGCCGTTGACCGTGGAAAAGCTGTCGGCGTTGGCGTTGGTGATCGCATAGCGGATCGGGTTGTCCCAGGCGTCCAGCAAATAGCCGTTGATGTCGGTTGGCCCGAGGCTGAGGGTGCGCGCGGGGACAAAACCGTTCCAGTCATTGGTGCAGTCGCCGCCACCCAGCGGCGCCTCGACGCCGGTTGTGGCTGGTGCGGCGGGGCAGGGCAGGCGACCATTGGCGGCTGCGTAGCCGACCAGGGCGTCGATGGCGTCGGCAATGCGCTTTTCGGTTATGGAACGCGCCGCCTGCTCCTGCTGGGCACCGACCGAAATGAGCAGGCCGCCAGCCAGCAAGGCGATGATGACGAGCACGATGGAAAGCTCGACGAGGGTGAAACCGGCTAGGGGTCGTTTCGACATCATCTTCCGTGCTGATCGGTTGAAAGTGCTCATGGGCGGGCACTCAAGGCAAAATTGGAGATCACGATGCGTTGTCCCGAGGTGCTTTGCCCGTTAGTGAAGCCAACGCGGAAAGTCTGGAAGGCTTCGCTACCGTCTTCATCGTAGATGGTAATGGTGTCTGTGATTGGTGTCTTGCAACTTGCGCTCCAGAAGATCGAATTTTCAAAGTCGTCGCTCAGATCGGCGATCCCGGCACCGGCTGCCGTTGCGTAACAAGCTTCGCCGTTGCGCGCGAAAATCCAGGCCTGAAGTTGGTACACGCTCTTGCTGTTGACCGCATCCCTGGTACGTTTGATGTCCAGACGGACGACGTATTTGTCGATACCGCCAGCGCCGGTACCCTTCATCTTTTTGT
>CAYNZR010000105.1:0-1985 GCA_964401785.1 uncultured Candidatus Saccharibacteria bacterium | reverse complement strand
ATTGCAAGTAGCATCTTCTACAGTAAGGTGCTCGGCAATTTCTTGGTCATAGTCCCTGAGAACAAGGCATGGATCATATCCAACGCCTTCAAGGATGAAAGGGTTTCTGAAGACAGTCTCACAGAGACTGGCTACAGAAATATCAGAGCTCAAAGAGAGCTTCAAGCTGGATTACATTTCATCTATCCTTGGGAAAGTAAAGCTGAGGAAATAGATATGAAATGGTTCAACTCTATCGCATCAGCAGAAGGAGGAAATTCTTATACCATGAAAGGTGGGCGTACAATAAAGATTTCATGGCAAGTAAGAGTAGTTCCACTACCAGGGTTCTTGGTGAACTTCAATCGAAGCGATAAGAAGGATATAGAGAGAAAAGTCCGCGCTCGTGCGGAAGCCTTCTTCCAAGGATATCTTGGCGACCGAGAATTCATTGAGTTTGGTAAGGAACAGAAAGAAACTATTGAAAAAGCCTTTGAGGATCTGTGGGGTGGAGAATCCCATCAGGATAACCAAGAACAAGAGCTTGGAGTCTGGACTGGGACACCTGAGGTCTTTGATATCAGCAATCCAAAAGAGGTTGAGGAGCAAAGAAACCTTGAGACTATCATGCTTTCTGCAACCAAAATTGCTAAAAGCATGGTGGATGAATCAGGAGGCAAAATGTCCTTCCAAGACGCAATGAAACTTGCTCTTATCGGGCAAGGTAAAGTGAAGATGGAAATGGTGGATATTGTCGGTCTTCTCGGTGGTGGAGGTGGAGGTAAAAAAGACCAACAACAAAACCAATCCAAAAAAGGAGGTAAGTAATGAACATGACAACAAAAGAAGGTGCGATAAAAACCTTCTCGACCATCACCTTCATCCTCATCATCATAGGGACTGCAACCTATTTCAAATTCGTCTACTACCCTCATGGTGGTATGATGCAGGATATCGTCGGTGACGATACGAAACCTCGTCGGTCTCTCATGATCACCGAAGAATGGAGCAAGATGCTCCC
Organism: uncultured Candidatus Saccharibacteria bacterium; assembly: GCA_964401785.1. Classification (GTDB taxonomy): domain Bacteria; phylum Patescibacteriota; class Minisyncoccia; order Phycocordibacterales; family PALSA-1337; genus C7867-002. The sequence continues at coordinate 985 of CAYNZR010000105.1, read as the reverse complement.
CATCAACACCTACATCTATCCACGCGAAAAGGAGATGTGGATAGAGATCAATGTAGTCGGCGGTGGAACAAACGGTGACTACAGGTACGAAGTACCACCCAAAAGCATGAGAGAGAAAAACTGGGTGGCACCGGAGATAAGTGGCGTAAGCCTACAAATACGCCTGTCTCCAGGAAAAAACAGTAAAAAGATAACAGAAATATTCTATGTTTCAAAGTAGGCAAACGTAGAATGCAAAAAGGGCGACACGCAAGTGAACGCCCTTTCTTTTTGTCTTTTTTATAAAATACAGATTATAGGAATGGATCAGGAACTCCGACTGTATTTGCTATAACTCTTATTATTCCATAAGCACATACCATAATGAGCATTCCCACAACTCCCCAAAGTATATGCATTTGTCCATCCTTTCTGGCTTTTGGATCATCACCACTTCTTATTAATCCGAATACTCCCCAGATAAATACAAGAACAGTAAATACAAATAATAAAGCAACTAGAGGGAAAATTATAACATCTACAATTTTCGTTATTAATGGTCCAGCTACGGGATTGTTTGCGACTTTAGAGAAAGTCTGTGCATAAGCTATATTTGCTATGAAAGCCAACATAGAGTTTTGATTAAATTCCTACTGGATTTGGTAGAGTTGCTGTTTCGTTTATCTTCTGTGTAGGTGTACGATCTTGTGTTGCAAATGAAGACTTTAGGATATTTACAAGTCCCCATATAGAAAGTATAAGGAAAAGTCCCAATACACCGTAGAATACTGCCCAACCACCCTTCTTTCTATCATCTTCTCCACCAGCAATAAGATATCTAACTATATTTATAATAATCCATAGAACAGAAAGTGATATAGCTATAGCTATTATCATATTACCTATATTTGTACCCTTTTGAGCTACATCATTTATATTGTTCAATTGAGATTGAGCAAAGGCCAAAGATGGCATAAAAGCTAAAACAAATGCAATGATTTTTTTC
>CAYNZR010000104.1:0-2049 GCA_964401785.1 uncultured Candidatus Saccharibacteria bacterium | reverse complement strand
TGGTAGACGCACTACCTTGAGGTGGTAGCGCCCGTTAGGGCATGGAGGTTCGAGTCCTCTCCCGCGCACACGAATAAACCGAGCACGGCTCGGTTTACAAATCTGATACTTTTTGTGATCTTGCTAGAGTGTCTTGTTGATCGGCTTCAGTTTCGTGTTCGATGACTTGGACTCCTATCCTTCTACCAAGAAGAATTCTGATCTGGTCTGCCACTTCACTGTCGATAGGGTCGAAGACGGTATCCGTCTGATCACCTTCCTCGGCCTGTTCGTGGCCAGCAGACAGGATAACTAATCGGCTTAGACCAAATATCCTATAAAATAGTGGTCTAGTAACGTCAACGTTTTGCATCTGACGGTAAGGTATAGATATTTCGATCACTCTAAGCACACCTTTGCGAAGGCGGATTCCAAATTCTTCCAAAGTAAAAATGAAATATTGATATCTAAGTGCGCTTATTATTATTCCAATACAGCCAAGCAATATTGCTAGGAAGAAAACTAATGGGATGAATGTTGAGCCAAGATTTTGTAGATTGTCACCGACGATGGGGAATATTCCAGATATTGTCTCGAGATTGCTGTTGATTTGCGTTGTGATGTTTTCGGTAGAGAATGATAGAGCGATTACAAGGAAGAGAAGTACTACACCAGGGAGAGCTCCTTGAAGTAACATTATTACAAATGTTTTTCGACCAAGGTGTTCTGGTCTACCGATAGGAATCATGACACTAGTTTACAACGAATGGCGATTTTTTGCCAAATCTTTCTGTTATACTGTATGCATGTTATACACAAGAGCTGGCGATGATGGTACAACAAGAAATTTTGATCCAAAATCAAAACGAATCTCGAAAAGTTCGTGTCAAACCGAGTCTTTGGGTGCTTTGGATGAGCTCAATTCATACTTGGGAATGGCGAAGATAATCTCAAAAGAAGTTGGTTGGGATATTGATGGTATGACTTTTGGAGAAATAGTCTTTTGGGTCCAAAATTGTCTTTTTATCATACAAGCCGAAGTAGCTGGTGCACAAAAAAAGATAGAAAAAAACAAAATCAAACAATTGGAAACATGGATTGCTCTCATTGAGAAACAATTACCACCGATCAAAACCTTTTTCATCTCAGGTGGTACCCAATTGGCAGTGCTTTTCGATATTTCGCGCACCATGGCCCGCAAAGCAGAGAGAAGAGTGGTGTCAGCATCTGAGACGGATGAGATCAAGGTGTCAAAAGAGACTCTAGCTTTCCTAAATCGTCTTTCTACACTATTCTATGCTATGGCTCGACTAAGTAACCATAAATCTGGTATAAAGGAGGATGCCCCAAGTTATTAGTCGTTATTTGGGGTTTGAATAGGGTATTGGAACAAGATTGGATCGTGGTTCGTAATATGGTGCCTATGGTGTAATGGTTAGCACTGAGGTTTGTGGAACCTCCAGCACGGGTTCGAATCCCGTTAGGCACCCCATTCGAGAATCAGTTGTTGAAAAGCGAGGTTTCGCGCGTCAACAGAGCTGTATTCTCTCAGTCCTAACCTCTCAAATTCAGCCTTGAATTCAGGGTATACCTTTTTGATTGGCTGTAACCACTCATTGCCGGTAATAAAGACTTTTCCGCCCTTTATGTAGAAGTTCTGGCCTAATGCCGAGAATATTTCACGCTTTCTTTGAAGATCACCGACAATAAACTCCTTTCGAGCATAACAAGCAAAGCTAAAGACTTGTTCGGTAAGGTCCAACCACTTTGAAGCACGTCCCTCGGTTTCTCGGAGTTTTGCCTGGAGTCTCGCAATCTTATCTTTCAGGATGTCACGCTCTTTGACGAATGTCTCGTCGTCAATAAGATCGCGATAACGCATCTTGGTTAAGTTATCGAGTTCGGTTTGCGACTCTACAACAGTCTTGTGTTGCATCTCATAGATTTTAGTACGGTCCTCAATTTCTTTATCATTATTACGATTGAGAGCCTCAATAGCCCAGATCTGAAACTCGGGGAGTATGGTGTACTCCTCAAGTAAAAGTTCAATCTGTGTTTCTAAATCATCTA
>CAYNZR010000103.1:0-2054 GCA_964401785.1 uncultured Candidatus Saccharibacteria bacterium | reverse complement strand
TGAGTGGTTCATTTCTATAATATGACACAGTTCATGCACAACAATATAATCTTGCGCTGGTTTTGGCAAATAAACAATTTTGTAATTAAAATTCAAATTTCCAGTATGCGAGCAACTACCCCATCGTGATTTTTGATTGCGGATTGTAACTTTCTTATAATGAACTTTGTAGTGTTTGTTAAAAAACTCTAGACGTTCTTTGACCAAGGTTAGTGCATTTGCTTTTTGTTCCAGATAATCTTTTCTTTTGAGACCATTCAAAAAAAACTTCAATTTTGATATAGGCTTTTTTCTAAAATGCGCCAACTTTTTGAGGATCCACGGACGTTTGTTATGAACAAATTTTCTCGCTGTACTTTCTGACATAAAAAAGGGCATAGACACTCTAATATCCATATTTGGATAAATCGTTATACGCAAAGATCGTGATCTTGTACTCCGAACAATTGTATATTCAAAATCGTCAACCATATTTGTTTCGCCAACAGCTATCATTTTTTCTTTATATAACCGAGGAGGAGCCTAGCCAACCTTATCTCTTTCCATGAAACATTAGCTCCCAATTTTGATTTTACTGGCGAAAGAAATGGTGTTTCGCCTTCTCTACCTTTATCATAGACTTCTTCTAGCGCTTTTTCTATTTTTTTGAAATGAAGTGGTGAAATCTCGTTTCTTAGATATGAAATCTCACTCATCTGTAATGGCTCTCTCACACCTTTGCCACCTACAATGAGATTTTCTATCTGGTTAATGATAGTTTCTTCTTCCAGATTACGTTCTTTGGAAATCTCTCTAATACTTTTTTTGGCTTTTACAAGAGTTGCGGTTTTGTCATAGGTCGAAACTTTTATTTTCTTTATCTTTTTTCCTTTTTTGTCTAGAGCGTGAAGTGGTGCCACTTTCGCCAAAAATTCATTTTGTTTTTGAATTATCTCCTTTTCATCAGTGTACGAAATGACGCTTTCTGCTTTATTAGATAATTCCCTCAAATGCCTATCGTGTTCCAAAACATCAGGATTTATCTTCAATGCATTTTCACTAAAACCCAAGATTTTGAGGCCGTTCAAGGTGCGTACGCGCGACAAAGCAACATAGCCCATACCAGCTTCGAAAGCTTTGGATAGATCAACTTCCACTGAGTCCAAGCTCATACCCTGACTCTTGTGAACGGTAATGGCCCAAGCAAGTCGTAAAGGATACTGATCTATCTCAGCCAATACCTTGTCACCATCTGCAATGACCCAAGTAGCCTTTTGGATAGTGATCAGACGTCCTTGTGGATAATCAGGAGTTGGAGCGGTACGAATAACTGGATCCGCCCCAAAAGCACAAGAAACAACTATTCCCAAAGTACCATTTACATACCCTTCTTCAAAATTGTTTTTTACACACATCACTCGTGCCCCCTTCCTCAATCGCAAAAATTCTGGTGCAAGACAAGTCTTTTTCAAAGTGTCAACAAGAGGTTTTTTGCCCTTGGATGTCATTTCGTATATGACCTCGTTATTTATTACTTTATTCAACTCCACTTCATTGACTCTATCGACATCAATATTGTGCGTATACAATCTAGTAGATACTTCTGACAACATTTTGACTTCACTATCTGAGAGATCAGCATCATCTTTTGCAAGATCATCTCCAACAGTCTCAAGATCCAAAATGGGCTCATAATTATTATCAAAATCTTCTTCAGAAATATAATCATCATCAATAGTCTTTACCCCCTTAACAAATCTTTCCTTCAAAAGATTGCGCGACTTATCACTAACCTCTCCAGAGCGAATCTCATTTAAGACCAAAAGTATCGGATCATCATTTTGTCTGTAATTTTCATGCAAATAGCACACGGCAAAATTACCTTCCTTCCATGAGTTTGATCTGTATATAAAATTGGCCTCAGGCTCACCCATTCGCGACACAGGTGGCAACTGGAAAAAGTCTCCACAGAGAACAATTTGCATACCACCAAAAGGTTCATTACTCTTTTTTAAGTGTCTTAAAACTCGATCGACCATATCCAGTCGGAAATGATGCAACATCGAGACTTCATC
>CAYNZR010000102.1:0-2067 GCA_964401785.1 uncultured Candidatus Saccharibacteria bacterium | reverse complement strand
GTAGAGGACTTCGGTAATGCTTCGAATCTTTATGAATCTGGACGAATAGCAAGACAGGCTGTATCAGAAGCTTTGACTTTGATCGGAGAGGCTTTGGGTTGTCGAACAGATGAATTTGTCTTCACTGGTTCTGCGACTGAATCGGACAATCTAGCTATTATGGGTACAGCTCGTGCAAACAAAAATACTCACAATAGGATTATAATTTCAGCTTTGGAACATAAGGGTGTTATGGCAGTTTGTGATGCTTTGGAAAAAGAGGGATTCGAAATCATCCGCATCGGTGTGGGTAAGGACGGTATGGTCGATATAGAGGAGATCCGCAAAAATCTAAATGACAAAACCGCTATCGTCTCTATCACTATGGCCGATAGCGAGACGGGTACCTTACAGCCTATCGCCGAGATTTCTCAAATGATCAAGGATTTCCGCAAAGACAAATCTTTGCCATATTTTCATACAGATGCTAGCCAAGCCTCGGTCTATGGTGATATCAATGTTTCAAAACTAGGTGTAGATATGATGACTTTGTCTGCTCATAAGCTCCATGGTCCAAAAGGTATTGGTGGCCTATATGTCAAAAAAGGCGTTCGCCTTACTCCTCTCATATATGGCGGTGGTCATCAAGGCAAGTTGCGTTCTGGTACCGAAAATGTCCCAGCGATAGTTGGTTTTGGTGAAGCTATCCGTCTCAATGAGATTCACAAGAAAAAAGATTCAAAGAAGATTGCAAGACTGAGAGATATGCTAGAGCAAGGCATTATAAAATCTATTCCGAAAGTTTTAATTAATGGCAATCCAAAGCGTAGATTGCCAAATTTTTCGAACGTCTCTATTTTGGACATAGAAGGCGAATCGCTGTTATTGGAATTGGATGAACATGGAATAATGATAAACACTGGCTCCGCCTGCAATTCAGAAAGTCTCGAACCCTCATATGTGCTATCGGCTATGGGTAACCCTTACGAGTTCGTCCATGGAAGTATAAGATTTACTTTGGGTCCTGAGAGTAATGAAAGACAGGTCAAACATGTCCTCAAACATTTACCAAAGATAGTAGAGAGGTTGAGAAGGATTTCGCCTCTCAATCTAAATGAAGACGAGAAAAAAATGATGTCAGATCCAAAAGCTTTTATTGGTGGTCAGACCCCGCATTTTTTGAGGAAGAAGAGGAAGTAGCTAGTCACTAGTAGTTAGCCACTAGCCACTAGTAGGAGCAACTGTTAAGATTTCTTTAGATTACTATTGGCTAAGCCCTAGTGGCTAATCACTAAGATAAAAACATGGCAAAAAAAATAATTAAAACAAAAATCTCGAAGGCAAAGAAGGTTAAAAAAAGCAGAAGTCGGACATCTGCAAAGTCCACGAAAGCGCAAACTCCAAAGACAAAGTCTAAGCCAGATGTTGTAAACAAACATGTCGGTGGTTCTTGGGCATATACAGATGCGGTAAGAGAGCATTTCTTTGCTCCAAAAAACCTTCTTTGGGAAGATCCGAAGGATGCCGAATATGATGCGGAGGGGGTGGTGGGTTCGCCAGCCTGCGGAGACGTTATGCGCATTTGGCTCAATGTAGATCCGAAGGAAGATAAGATTACGACATTGAAATGGCGTACTTTCGGTTGTGCTAGTGCAATCGCTGCGACCTCAATGCTGTCAGTGATGATAACCGAAAATGGTGGTATGAAGATCGAGGATGCACTCAAGATTCGACCACAAGATATCATTATCCGACTTGGTGGTCTACCAGATCGCAAGATCCATTGTTCAGTTCTCGGAGACAAAGCTCTGAGAGCAGCGATCAATCATTGGTTCAAAAAGACTGATCAAATTTCTAGAATTTTGATCGAAGGTCAAAAAATTGTTGATCCAAATACAAAAGTGACTGAAGCGGATATAGAAGAAGCGGTTCTCGAGGGTGCGGTTACTGTAGAAGATGTACAAAAGAAAACCAAGGTTGGTATCGGCTATCCAGAATGTTTGCCTCAGGTCGAGGAGCTTATCAGGTTTTATAAGGAGAAGTATTTTGGGTAAGTCAGCCACTAGCGACTAGGCTTTAGCCACTAGT
>CAYNZR010000101.1:1392-2112 GCA_964401785.1 uncultured Candidatus Saccharibacteria bacterium | reverse complement strand
CTGTTCCGAACGCACCAACGGCCCAGACTCCGCAATTCTAACCATGTGTCCTAGAATTGCAATCCTCACACGTGCACGATCTTCGTATGACCACGCCGCACTCGGTTGATACCCTTCAGACAGCGTTGACATAGTATCCTCCGTTCAGATTTCGCTTGCACCCTATTGGGTAATTAGCTGAAGCGATACAGCACAAAGACTACCGCTTTATCATGACTACTAATATGTATTCTGTCAAGTATCACTTTATGCTTCAATAGCTTGGAAACGCCCTACCCATTGCAATAAAGAATATGGTGTTCGCAACAAAACCGCCTTACGGCGGTTATATTAAGAAAACCAACAGTATAAAACCTAAGTATAAAGAATTAATTGATCAGGATTTCTACATGAATAATAATGTTTACTACCTTCATCTATTCTCTCACAGTTTTCTTGAACATACTTTTGTTTTTCTAATGCCCTATCTAAGTCTTGTTGAACTTGTATTTTTGGACCAAAAACAAAAGCAATTATTATTAAAATTAATACCTGAAATAAGACAATAGCAAAAAAACCCGAAAAACCAACTCTGCTTGGAATTTCTAGACCTTTTTTTCTAAAAAACATCTTTCTCTCCAAATACAATAGATAACCTGAAACAAAACCTATCGATATTATAGAAATAAGAGCGATATACCAACCAACACCAGAGGGTTCGTAACCGAACATGGATTGATT
>CAYNZR010000101.1:0-1382 GCA_964401785.1 uncultured Candidatus Saccharibacteria bacterium | reverse complement strand
CTGATGCGTCCAAACATTAATATTTCCAAAGAGCCATGATATGACCAGTAGTGGGTATACAAATAATATTAAGATAAAAATATTTGCAACAGGTATAAACAAAGAAAACAATGGTAACAACAAGGATATAATTACTCCACTAATTATATATCTTTTCATACGACTAATTCTAGCATAATTTTAAGGTGTTGATTCCACTGCAGGGACACCTCGAAGATCCTCGGATTAGACCTAGAGTAGTATTTTGTGGCGTCCGCGCCACTGCGCGGGCATCTCGAAGATCCTCGCAGGGGGCTACAAAAATCAAAACCGCCTTACGGCGGTTAGATTTTACACTTGAACTGGATTATTTTTTGTGGCGCCCGCACCACTGCGCGGGCATCCTACAAAAATCAAAACCGCCTTACGGCGGTTAGATTTTTGTGGAGATGGCGGGAATCGAACCCGCGTGCAATCGCAACGCATAGAACGAATCTACAGTGGTAGCACAGTTTATTCTGCATGAAGCAGATTTGATGAATATACCCGAGAAACTGTGCAAATAGCATATTCACGATCTCTAAGTTTCGAAGAATAAAGTGAGAAGCTTTATTCCCTACATCCAAGTTATTACGCCAACTTTATTGTCTGGATCCCAACAAAGCGACGGCCCTTAAACAAGAGCGAATGCAAAGTCCTTTTGTCCGAAATACGGAGAAACGGTTGATTTAGCATTTAAGGTTTCCATCAGATTTACGAGTTAATGGTGCTCGCACTGCACGAACCAGCATGAACGGTTGTCTAGGCCGATCATCCCCGAATTCCCCATAAGGGAATTCGGATCGAAAGATTTTCTGCCACGTAAGTGGCTGAAAATTTTCGACCATTCCCCTTGGAGACCAAATTTGTGTTCAACTGTCAACGATCTCTAAACTCCCTCCTTACACTCCTATCCGTCTCCCTCTGTTTGATCGTCTCGCGTTTGTCATACTTCTTTTTACCACGAACGATCGCCACGGAAACCTTGATAAGATTGCCCTTATTATATAGTGAAATAGGTACTATTGTCAAACCTTCAGTTTCGATGTCTGCTAATTTCTTTATCTCCTTTTTTGTTAATAAAATTCGGCGATTTCTTCGTGGTTCATAACCTGTTGGAGTATTCTTCTCTTGGTATGGTGGAATTGTCATATTCATAAGATATGCTTCCCCACCACGCACGATAATATAGGCACCTTCTAGAGAGCCTTGATTTTTCTTTATTGACTTAACCTCAAAACCAAAAAGTTCAATGCCGGCATCAAATTTCTCAATAATCTCGTAGTTAAATCCTGCCTTTTTATTCTCAACAAAAGTAGTCATGAATATATCGTATCATATTTTGAGGTATACTTAAGTCATGA
>CAYNZR010000100.1:0-2140 GCA_964401785.1 uncultured Candidatus Saccharibacteria bacterium | reverse complement strand
TCGATATATATTCTTTTTATAATTCCTGATTCGAGCTTATCACCCTTTTCTCGAGAAAAGACCTTGACCGAGATAACACGACCTCGCTTACCGTTCTCCATGCGCTTTGAAGTATCTTTTACATCACGAGCTTTTTCGCCAAAGATAGATCGTAGCAATCTCTCTTCAGGAGTAAGTTGTGTCTCACCTTTTGGAGAAATTTTACCTACGAGAATATCACCTGTTCGAACTTCTGCACCGATGCGGACAATACCCTCTTCTGTAAGATTCTTGAGCTTAGCTTCACCAACATTTGTAATATCACAAGTTGTAACTTCAGGACCGAGTTTTGTATCACGAACGTTGACTACGAACTCTTCGATGTGGACAGAACTCCATTTACTGTTCTTTACTACTCTTTCTGAAAGAATGATCGCGTCCTCGTAGTTTGATCCAGACCAAGACATGAAAGCTACCAAAGCATTGTGTCCGAGTGCTATTTGTCCATTTTCTGATGTTGATGTATCAACCAGAACATCACCTTTCTTGACCTTTTGTCCAAGTTCAACGACGGGTCGCTGATGAAATGCTGTAAAACCGTTTGTTCTCGAGAACAAAACTAGGTTGTAAGTTCGACTCTTACCTGTTTTATTTGACTTGAAAACTAACTTTTTAGCATCAACATGAGTGACTTCACCATCTTCTGGAGCAACGATAACTCGGTTTGTATCAAGCACTGCTTTTGCTTCCATACCTGTCGCGACAAAAGGAGCTTCAGGGATAAGACATGGTGTAGCCTGTTTCAACATGTTCGATCCCATAAGTGCACGGTTTGCATCGTCGTGGTTTAAGAATGGTATCAAAGAAGTTGCAACAGAAAATGCTTGATTTGTTGCAACGTCAATATAATCAACTTCATCCTTTTTTACCAAAACTGGTTTACCATTCACTCTAACTTCTACATCGTCAACTGTTATATTTCCATCTTTATCATAAGGAGTTGCCGCGTGAGCAATCTTGAAATTTTCTTCTTCTAGAGCATTTAGATAATCTATCTCTTTGGTGATTTTACTATTCTTGACTTTGGCATATGGAGTTTCAATCATTCCAAAGTTATTGATTCGAGCATACATTGCCAAGCGCAAAACTAGACCAATGTTCGGACCTTCTGGAGTGTGGATCGGACAGAGACGACCGTAGTGAGATGGGTGTACGTCACGAACTTCGAATCCAGCACGATCTCTTGAGAGACCACCAGGACCAAGAGCTGTGAACTGACGAAGGTTCTCTATTTCACCCAAAGTGTTGGTCTGTTCCATGAACTGGGAGAGTTGGTTTGTGGTGAAGAATTCTTTGATACGAGCTTGGAGGGGTCGTGGATAGATAAATGAAATAGGTAGAGTAACATCTGGCTCAACCGTTGACATTTTGTCCTGAATATTTCTCTTCATCTGTGTGAGACCGAGACGAATACGAGCTTCCAAGAGTTCACCGACGAATCTTACACGTCTTGAGCCAAGGTGATCAATATCATCGGCTTGCATATCTGGTGTCAGACTCAAAGTAACAATATGATTTACTGTTGTTGCAATATCATCTAGGTTCAAAGTCTTCCTTTCCAAAGCCTTCTCATCCATTGGCTTTTCGAAACGTTTGTTGAAACGGAATCGTCCAACTCTAGAAATATCATAGCGATTTGGTTCCAAAAGTGCCTGAATGAATGTTCGGGCATTGTCTACTGTAGCCAAGTCACCATCACGAAGTCTCTTGTAGATCTCAATATATGATTCATCAACTGTCTTTGCGTGATCCTTTGCCAAAGTTAGATCAATGATTTTTTTCATTTCTGGGTTGCCCTTGAAGAGATTTTGGATATCCTCATTGGTCTTTGCACCCAAAACACGCAAAAGCGAAGTTACAGGGAACTTACGCTTGCGATCAATACGACAATATATAGTACCGTCAGTATCGGTTTCGATTTCCATCCATACTCCACGAGCTGGGATAATCTTTGCTCCAAAATAGTTCTTGCCTTTTACCTCTTCTGAAGTGAAGAATATACCGAATGAACGTGCCAACTGAGGAACAATGACTCTTTCTACACCGTTAATGATGAATGTTCCATGATCGGTCATGATCGGAAAATCCGCCAAAAACATTT
>CAYNZR010000099.1:0-2190 GCA_964401785.1 uncultured Candidatus Saccharibacteria bacterium | reverse complement strand
TGGCAAGTAATAACACCACAATTGATCACTCTGATGAGCACCTTTTCTCCTGAGCGAAATATCTATGTGGCTGGAAAGGTGGCCAGGATTCAACTGGCGGATATTGTCAAGATTTTTGATAAAATTTTCCTAATAAAACCGCACGACGATATAATCGATAAGCGTTTAGAATCTAGAAAAAGTAATGCTGATAATTTTGCTAGAAGTAAGGAAGAACGGGATATTATAATAAAAAACAGGCACGAATTTGAACATGCTTGTTTAGATGCGGGCGCGATAGTGTTAGAAAATCATGGAACAGTCGTAGAAGCGATAAAATTGATTGTTAGTTGATTTGTAAATGATACTATTACATCTTTGAAGATAAATTATTTTAATAAAAAAGTATTCAAGATATCGTGAATAAGGTAAAATAGTATTTATCATGAAGTCGTTTGATGATTATTTGTATCGTTTATCAATTAAGAAAGATGATTTCGATAGTTTCTTTTCATATTACAATAGTGAGTTTGATAATTATGGCAATGAGGTTTATTCTGACATCCGTTCGCGTCTATGTCATCTCAAGTATTTTTTAGAAGATAGTTGGTGGAATAATCGTTTTTATTTTTTGTTCAAGTATTATGATCGATACTCACATATTATTGACTTGGGTTTTAGTGTTCCGTATCTACCCTTATATGTTAAAAGAGGAAATATATCAATCAAATTGCCGAAACTAATATATGTTGATGGAAACAACACATCAGAGAGACTAGCTAAAATCATATTATCAGATCTTGCGGTCAGTGCTGATTTTGTAACTGGAGATTTGTTGTCTTCGTCGACGTGGGCATCTATAGATGAATTATTAGAGTCAGGTAATAAACTTTTTACATCTTTCGAAACAATCGAGCATCTGGATAAACCGGATAAGTTTTGGTCATTTCTTCATAAATATGCTGGCTCAGACATTATACTGAGTCTGCCTATAGGACCTAAAATCCCATCTCATTCGATTTCATTCCATAATATTATTGATATAAAAAAATTTATAGAGCCATATTTGAAAATAAAAGAGGAAAAAACATTTTCGGGAATAGAATCTGGAAGTATGTACGAGATATATACCTGTATAGCGACAATAAAATAGTATCTCATCACAACTTACCAAAAAACTCTCGCTAGAGAGTTCTATTTGGTGAAAGTATGCGCTTTTCTTTGTGTTTCTATTGAGATCTTCTGTTCAAACATTACCATCCCAAGAGTGGCAACCATCCATGTCTAGCAAAGTCACTGTACATCGATACTTTGGTTATCGGTCCATAGTAGCCGACAGCGGGCGTTACATAGGTTGAAGCTTGATATTTTGCAACAGCATCTCTAGTCATTGATCCATAATATCCAAAAGGTATTCCACTTGGAACATTGAGATAACCAAGTTCAGACATGAGACCTTGTAGAACGACTACATCTTGACCAGTAGATCCGATAGTCATATTTTGACCAGCGAGGATGTTCGGATATTCGGCGTTAGCTTTTGGTACCGAGATCAAAACAGTCATTACAAGAACAGCAAAGACACTGATACCGAGCGTGAGGGTGGACGACAACTTTCCAAAATTTATTACATTAGTCATAGTATTTTTTTATTAATTAATAAATTTATATAGTCGACCATATATAAGATTTGCATTCACTATTGATGCCGTATGTCGAGTGACAATATTACAAGCAATTTGATAATATTTCGCGATAGGTATGGTTATTTTGTAGAAGTTGATTGAGTCTTAAGCAAAGTAATTTCCTTTTCTAAGTTTTCTATATGAACCTCAAGTTGGTGAGTACGTAAGGTTAGATCTGTTTGAAATTTATTTGTATGATCGGCTAGCATTTTTGCCACATTCATCATATCGGTCACATCTTCTATAGCCAGTAGTATGATCGCTGGTAGAACTTCCGTTGTAGATTCCTTCTTTATATGGATTTGTCTAGCATTGAGTATCATTGTCTTTTGTCCTATCGAAGGGAAGTTGTGGCTAACCTCAAATCCTTTGAAAAATGAATTCTTGGGTAGAATGTCTTCGATAAGTTTGCGTAGCTTAGGAATGTTCCATTGGCCGTTACCGAGTTCGTATACTACCTGATGCTCTGTGTCTTTTGGTTCGACTTGGAATAATTCATAAAAAGGACCATTTGCGACCAAGACAC
>CAYNZR010000098.1:0-2232 GCA_964401785.1 uncultured Candidatus Saccharibacteria bacterium | reverse complement strand
CATTCATCTGATTTATCTCAGGTTGTTGAGCAGAGATAATACCATTTGCAAATTTCATCAACTCTGGAGATATGGTTTTATCTTGCAATAAAAGCTTCGCCATATCTATGGCTCCTTGATGGTGAACAATCATTTCAGTCAAGAATGCTTTTTCAAGTTCTTTACCTGTTTTACCTTGCATGCCAGATGTCATATTCATCATAGAGTCATTCATAGTAGTGGTATTCATGTGGTCATCATTCGTCTCTCCATCGTTGGGATTCATATTATGATCATCATAGGTACTATTTTCTCCCATGAATTTTTCACTTCGGTACTCTCTACCATCACGATGTTCTTCACGATCAACACCGAGTCCTATTGCCACCGCTGATACCGCAACGAGGGCAATTGCTAGAACTGCAATAATTGAGTTTTTGCTCACTTTGTTTTTCACTTCTGTTTTGATTTCTTGTATATTCATAAATAATTTAAATTAACAATTAATAATTCGACCACCTACTGAAACTTACCTATTCGCCTCAGTAGCAATTATATCTTTCTTGGTAACTGATAGATAGATTACCGTAGATAGAATTGCACTGAGAAATATGGCACTTGTGACAACAGTTCCCAACCCTAGTCCGCCATCTGTTTTTGCTTGAGAAAGGTAGTCGCCAATAGATGCTCCGAGTGGTCGAGTAAGAATATATGCAACCCAGAAAGCAATGATTGGATTGAGATTCCATTTTTTATAAGCCATATATGTCAGAGTTATCCCACCTGCAAATATCAGAGCTGAAAATAAATAACCAACATTCAAGGTTTCAGCTAATAAATCTCCTGAGGCTGTGCCAAGCGCAAAGGTAAACAATATAGTAAGCCAGTAAAAGAACTCTCGACTAGGGGTAAATATGGAGTGTATAGAGAGTGTCTTTTCCTTCTTGTACCAACCGACAAATGTGGCAATGAGCGCGATACTAAATACGATTGCTGTAGTAACAAGCGAGATCCCAAAGTTATCCGTCAAATTATCTGTGATCAAAGTGCCCACAATACTTATAAGTACAACAGAGAGCCAGTATATGGTTGGTGTATATTTCTTAGTCCTAAATTGATAGATAAGAGCGACAAGTAAAAGTACACCCATGACAAGTGAAGTTCCAGTCAAACCAAGGTTGAGATTGGTGTTAAGGAAGTCGGCTGCGGTCTCGCCAACGGTTGTACAAAGGATTTTAATAACCCAGAAATAGAGGGTGACTTCAGGAACCTTATTAAGTAATTGCTGACCTTGTGTTTTGGTAATCATAGTAATTATTCTTCTTTGGTTAGTTTTTTAACTGAAATGTATGCTGCAAAAACATGTGTAAGCATGAGAATAATGACTATTGGAATTGTTGCGCCAATATCATCTGGTCCAGGGTTCGTGTAAATGCCGACATCAGGTATGAGGGAAAGTAATAGTGTTCCTATAGAAATCCAGGTAAATACTCTGTTGTATGCAGAGGTATATTTTGTGACAATCCAATAAACAACACCTGCTCCTGCAACACCAAGTGCTGTATATAAGGCAACGAGACTATACCAAAATGGGCTAAAAGTTGATGGTGGATGTACAAAAAACTTTACAATGAAAATAAAGATGATGTTTACGATAACAGCAGAAGCTATTGCGGTAATTGTTTTCTTAAAAATATTTGATGCTGATGGTTTCATACAAATTATTTAAATCTAGTAATAGTGACAGTATCTATTTTAATTATGAATTTTTCATGAAAAAACGAGTGATCTTTTGATTGTTTAAGATGTATATAGTAACTAAAGTTGAAGAAACACCAATAATCCCACCTACCACAACATCAATTGGGTAATGCACGTGAAGGTATAATCTTGAGTAACTAACAATAATAAACCAAGCGACTCCAATACCGTACAAAAAATATCTGTAGTATCTATTTTCAATATGCTTACCTGAATAATAGATAACTAATGTCATAATGACCGCTGCCATAGTGGCATGTCCTGATGGAAATCGCGGATCAGTCTCAGAAACAAGCATGTTAAGAGGACGAGGAACCATAAGGAGGTATTTTAATGTTGTTGTAATAGATACTGCTAAAAAACTTGAGAAAATTGAAGCTAAGCTAAAAGATAGCAATTTTCAAATAATGAATATCGATGAAGCTGCTAAATATCTGAGTTTCAAAAAATCTTATCTATACAAAATGACCTGCTGCAACGACATACCCTTTT
>CAYNZR010000097.1:0-2233 GCA_964401785.1 uncultured Candidatus Saccharibacteria bacterium | reverse complement strand
CTCAATCAAACAAAGAAACCAAATAAGTATCGATCGTTCTTTGATCCAAATCATAGAAATTTTGACCTCTGTCGTGTAGATCGGTGGCTAGTTTGATCCCGACGAAGCGCCAATGCCACGGTTCAAAGACATAGTATTTATTATCCTTTGGATATGAATTGATGAAACCGTATTTGTAGGCATTGGCAATCATCCAACGATATGCCTCTGTCCTGTCAAAACCATCTAGGTTGCCACCGAGTCCAGTAGTGATCATATCGACCGTGGTACCGAGTTGGTGTTCGGAGTATCCTTGATCAGCAGAAAATGAATTGGCGGTACCAGATCCATAGACGACACTATATTCTCCCTTGAGAGCTCTCTGTTCGGCAAAAGAGCGATAGGCGGATGATGTATAGAGTTTGACACCAGTCGATGAGGCACTGTTCATCATCGTTAGGAGATGGGGCAAGACATCGGTATGAATGAGGAGTTGTCTGTTGTTGCTATATTGAAACTCAAGTGGAATCTCTGCCAAGCGTGCTGGAACATAGTTGTCATTTAGAAAATAAACCTTTGAATATTTCCTCAATAATTCTGGATCAGTCTTGGCAAGTTTTTGCAAAGTATTCAAAGTACCAGAAAGGGAACCAACCTGACTTTTGAAACCACCAAGTTCGGCATTGATAGCCCCAACATTCTCTCTTTCGGCTGACAAAGCGCTAGAAAGTGAATCGTGAGTTTTTGCTATCTTGGACTCTAGTTCTGCTGTTGTCGAAGCGAGATCGGTTCTAAGGGAGACAATATCCGTATTCAAATTATTAATTTGAGTAGATAGTGAGTTTAGTCGTATGACAGAGTAGATCACAAGTCCAATAAATACGACTGCTACAATGGCAAATCCGATGTATACCTTTTTCTTTTGAAATTCATTTGCTTTCATGGGGTTATTATATAATACTTTGGGGGATATGGGGTGAGTGATAAAAATGTTCAAAGTAATCATAGTTTTTATTAATTTAAGAATTCATCCATGGAATCAAAATTAAATGAAATTGGTAATGATAGGCAGTGTCCGATTGCTGTCATGATGCGTGATGAAAAGATCTTGATCGGTCATAGACATTACACCAAAGCCAACACAAAGCACGACTGGAAAGAGATCTCCGTTTGGACTAATCCTGGGGGTAGATGTGATTCTGGAGAAACGATCGAAGAAACATTGAGGCGCGAAGTGCGTGAAGAAGTAGGTATTACCGAATTCGACATCGTAGATTATATTGGAGAAGTACCGGGTGCAAAGGAAGGTGACATTGTGCCAATATTTTTTTGTAAAACTGAGCAGGATGCCAAATTGATGGAGCCAGAGAAATTTTCAGAATGGCGTTGGTTGTCAATTGACGATTATATTACTGACAAATCATATTGTGGTTTTAATCCCGTAGCTAGAAAGATGATAGTTAAATATCTAATTAATCGAAAATAATTCGTAAATCCGTCTTTTATGCAAATAAAATCTACTCTCACAAATCGTTCAGGCCAAGTACTCGATGTTGTTTATAATGATATAAACAGCGATCTAGACCTTGGTGATAAAAAAATACAAGCAGTTCATGCTTATTGTTTTTGTGGTGATAAGTTAGTTCTTGTTTATGCTGAGTATAGGGATTCATGGACTCCTCCTGGTGGTGGAGTTGAGAAAGGTGAGAATGTCTACGATGCAGTAAGAAGAGAAGTTAAAGAAGAAACAAATATGAATGTTCTAAAACAACGACTTATAGGATGTCAGGATATATCTGAACCACAAGGACTTATTTCTCAAACACGCTCAGTGTGCATAGTTGAACCGTTTGGACCATTCGTGCGCGATCCAGATGGAGATATTACAAAAATTGAGCTCATTGACCCAAAGGATTACAAGAAATATTTTAATTGGGGAGAAATAGGCGATCACATTATGCAAAGGGCGTTGGAGTTAAAAGCTTTTATGGGCGAGGAAATTAATTATATAAAATGAAAATCCTCATTACTGGCATATCGGGATCTGGAAAATCCACAATCGTCGCAAAATTGAAAAAGATGGGCGAACAGACAATCGATCTTGATACTGCTGGTGTTTGTGGGTGGTTCAATAAGAAGACTGGTGTGCAGACGCATTACAAGGAGGGGGCGGGTAGTAAGTGGATAGAAGAACATCGTTGGCAAGTAATAACACCACAATTGATCACTCTGATGAGCACCTTTTCTCCTGAGC
>CAYNZR010000096.1:0-2259 GCA_964401785.1 uncultured Candidatus Saccharibacteria bacterium | reverse complement strand
TGTAGGGGATGCTATCCACGCGCCGCCGCGCCATTTCGACGTATTCCGCATTGAGGTCGCACCCGATGTAGCGCCGGTTCAACCGTTTGGCGACCAGCGCAACCGTTCCCGCGCCAGAGAACGGATCGAGAACCACGCCCGCCCGCTTACCCGCGTTGCAGGCGCAGGTCGGCGCGTAGCCGGTCACGGACGATTCGTAGCGCGGGCCTTGCCCTCGACTGTCGTGAACCGCGCCCGTCTTGCCCTTCGTGAACGACGATCCGTTATAGGACGCCGGGCTATTACTGATCACCCGTTCCACCTGCGCCTCATACGGTGCGCCGCACTTCTCGCAGCACCACTCCGGGCACGCCGCCAGGATGCAGATTTCGGGGATGTCCTCCGGGAAGGTGGCGAAATGGGCCTCGCGGAATGAGGCCGGGTTGATCGTCCAGACTGAGCGGCGATTGCGCAGCGCGTTAACCGGATAGCCTTCACCATGTTTGCGCGGCGCACTCATGCTGTGCGGAGGTTGACCCGGTGCCCCGTCGATGTTCTTGTGCCCGCTACCGACGCCGCGCTGTGCCCGTGCGAACGTTTCCAGCGAAGTCTGTTCCGCCACCGCCTGCTGGTCGTACCAGTACTTCGGCCCCTTCGTGAAATGGAAGATGTACTCGTGGGCACGGGTGCAGCGGTCGCGCACACTCTCTGGCATCGGGGCAGGCTTGGCCCAGATGATCGTCTCCCTACATATCCAGTTCGCCCGCATCATTGCGCGCTTGAACATTTCAGGAATGCCAATCTCCTGCTTCGCCTGAAGCTCATTTGCTAATGCGCTGGCTTGCGCGTATAATTCCTTGTAACGCACAAGGCTTCCATATGCATTGGAGATGAGCAGATGGGGTACGCACCCGATTTCAAGGCTGACAATCCCGTTCATCAGCGAGAGATGGAGATGCTTGTCAGTGGCTTTACTTACGCTGAAATCGCGCAGGCCACTGGTGTCAAGCGCAAGTCCGTCGCTGAACGTAACCGGATCGTCTATCGCGTCAATATTCAGGACGCCTTCGCTAGGCGTATTGAGCGCGAGGGCATCCCTAGCCGGTTGGATGTCAGTGATGCTTTCGGATACTGGTTCAGTGGATTCTTTGACGGCGAGGGCCACATTCACGCGATGAGCCGCGTTCGGCCTAACAGATACGCCGAGCGACGATTGAGTATCATCATCCAAGTTCGCCGCGACGATGCGGACGCGATTCTCCGTATCCATGACAATCTCAAGTGTGGCGTCGTGCGTTATCCGTGCGCGCACGGAGGTACTCACGAAACAATCAACCTCCGAATTGAGCCAATTAAGGACTTGGCAGAGGTGATCGTTCCGTTGTTTGAGAAGTACCCGCTTCACACCAAGAAAGCGCGCGAGTTTGCCATCTGGCGCGATCTTGTCCGAATGCAGTACGCCCTCACCATGCGCGGTTACAGTCAGCGTGCATCTTGCACCAAAGAACAGAATGCCTTCTTTGATGCTGGAGTGCAGGCCATCAAGAATATTCGCGCCTGGAAGGGAGCCGGTTGAGTACGACTCACCCAGGTTCACGTAACAGTTCCCGTCTGCCCGCAGCACGCGGCGCACTTCGCGGAAGATGTCCACCAGCGCGGCGACGTACTCAGTAGGCGTCGGTTCGAGACCGATTTGCCCGTCTACGCCATAGTCGCGTAGGCCGAAATACGGCGGGCTGGACACGCACAGGTTCACGCATTCATCAGGCAGGCTGCGCAGGTACGTCAGCGCGTCGGCGTGTTCGATGTGGTCGAGTTGGAGGTCGGTCATGGCATCTCCTATTCCGTCGCCAGCAGGCAGGGCGGGCGAACCTGCGCCCGCCGCCTGGCGTTCAGTCTCCGAGGCCCAGCCGTTCGCCCGTCATGACTGCGCCGCCTTGCCCGTCAACCGCAGCGTGCGCGACGCGCCATCGCGCCAGTCCACCAGCCCGGCGGCGCGCAGGCGATCAAGCTGCCAGCGCACAGCGGAGGGCGTTCTCATGCCCACCAGCGCGCCTAACTCGCGCAGCGTTGGACTAAACCCGTTTCTCCGTTGGAACACCGCAATGGCCGTGAGTATCTGCTGCTGGCGATCCCGGCTGTGTTCGGTTTCGCGGCGCTTTAGGGCGTTCATAGGCCCATCCTTGCGAACGTGTCGAGCGTGGCAAAGCACACCGCGCCCGCCGCCAGCCAGAGGCCGACGGTGATTAACAGCGCCAGCCCAACGCCGACGAGGGCGCT
>CAYNZR010000095.1:0-2263 GCA_964401785.1 uncultured Candidatus Saccharibacteria bacterium | reverse complement strand
TGGAGATCGTGGATACGTATGGAAACGTTCGAGCTTCATCTTGCCACATACTCGGTCAAAATGCAGAGCAAACTCAGAGCCATTGTCGGTCTGCACTGCCAGTGGACAATCCGGAAGCACCGCCTGGCATTTGGTGAGAAAGTCGGATGCTGAAGCGCTTCCATGATTGGTGTATGCGGCGGCAAAAGCAGTCCGTTTTTCCGTATCGATACCTGTGACGATATATCTCTTCATACCGTCAACAAACCTGACCACAGTGTCGACCTCAAGCACTCTGTAGCCTTTAGGACGTCGTAATTTCTTTCGGTACGGCTTCACTCCGGGTGTAATCAGACGTCCAGTCTTACCAGAGAGAGCCACTCTCTGGGGAGATGGCAGGAGATCTTTTTCCTTTAGATAGTTGATGATTCGACCGACTGTTGAAATACATCCCTTGTAGCCACTTCTCTTCAAGATTGCATGTATTTTCTCTTTACCCATCCTGGGATGAAGTGTTCGTAGTTCAATGATTCGATCAGACAAAGAGATTGGAACAACCCTCTTGTTTCGTTTCTTGGGGGCAGTAGATCCGCGATTGAGTCCCTCGAGTTTTCCTAGGGTCTTTTCAAGCTTCTCTTGCCATCGAAACAGTGTACGTTTAGACACCTTAAATGCTTCTGTAGTAGCGTCGGTGCCATGCTTCTCCCAAAAGGCTAATATTCGACATCTCTCCTTTGCTTCTTCGGTAATCATATACCGAAAGCGTATCATTCTTTCCCACATCGATATGAATCCTTTTGTGCCGCGGAATTTGTTAAAAATACGCATATTCCTCAATTAAGAGGAGTGCCATATGTATCTGAACTTATGCAGGTGTAGAAGATGGTAGTGTGATAGAGTTTAAAATATTTACCTAATCATCAGACAAAACCTCTTCATTCTAATTTTAACCACTACATCTAACCGTAGTGCCAATTCACTAAAAATCTGATATAAAATACTTATGTCCTTGTGCAGAATCCGCACCCGCGAACGTAAAAAATGAATCTCGCTTACTTAAAAAACAAGAAAATACCCGATAGCTCCGGCATTTACATCTTTCGCGATTATCGAAAGCGTCCTATTTATATTGGCCGAGCAACGTCACTCAAAGATCGTACCAAGAGCTATTTCGCCAATGATCTCATCGAAACAAGGGGTCCGCGGGTGGTGGATATGGTTACAAAAGCAAAATACATAACATGGCAGACTACGAGCTCGGTTTTGGAGGCGGTTATTCTCGAAAGTTCATTAATAAAAAAGTATCAACCGATATACAATGTCGATGAGCGAGATGATAAAAGTGATCAGTATGTTGTAATAACCGAGGAGGAGTGGCCAAGAGTTTTTTTGGTGCGAGTACGTGATTTCGAAAAGCAAAGCACACTCGGAACTTTGCCATATAAAGTCAAAAATTATTTTGGTCCTTTTACTGACTCTGGTCTCATAAAAGAGGCAATGAAAATATTGAGAAAAATGTTTCCATACCGTGATGCAAAATCTATCGATTCGAGACATCAGGCTTTTTACCAAGCGATCGGTCGCTCGCCAGATATTGCAAAATTTGATGCAAAGGAAAGTTACAACAAAACTATCGAATACCTCACTTTGTTTTTTGAAAGTGAAAATATAAAGCTCAAGAAACAAATAGAAAAAGATATGAAGAGATATGCCGAAGAGAAACTATTTGAAGAGGCAAGCAGAGCCAAAAAATTACTTTATGCCGTGGAACATATAAATGACATTGCTCTAATAAAGAAAAATCAAGATAGAAATTTTGGGTTGCCCAAAACTTTCCGTATGGAGGCTTACGACGTGGCGCATATTTCTGGTACGGATGTGGTTGGTACGATGGTTGTGATGGAAAATGGAGAATTGAATAAAAATGAATATCGCAAATTCAAAATGTCAGTTGATAGGAATGATGACCTTGTTGGTTTGGCAGAGATATTGACCAGAAGACTCAATCATAGTGAGTGGACTTATCCGGACATCATTGTAGTCGATGGTAATCAACGACAGTACGATATTGCTGTCGGCATTTTGCAGTCAAGGAGGATTGATATTCCAGTCGTTGCGGTTACAAAAAATGATAAGCATAAGGCAGAGTCTTTCTTGGGTAATCCTCAATTAATAGAAAAAA
This sequence comes from uncultured Candidatus Saccharibacteria bacterium, assembly GCA_964401785.1. GTDB lineage: Bacteria > Patescibacteriota > Minisyncoccia > Phycocordibacterales > PALSA-1337 > C7867-002. Next base: position 102 of record CAYNZR010000095.1, on the reverse strand, counting down.
ATAAATCCAGTATCGTTGCTTTGAATGTTGAAGCTCATAGGTTCTCGATCGGTTATCACCGTCAAAGAAGAAAAAAGAGTTTCGGAATTATCTAGTTCAGTT
>CAYNZR010000094.1:0-2364 GCA_964401785.1 uncultured Candidatus Saccharibacteria bacterium | reverse complement strand
TGAAACTGTCCTTGTTGTTGCAGTTTTATTTGGAGAGGTAGATTTGGATCTATGACAACACCGGTTAGTGGGGAAGCAATGGATATTCTTGGGGATTTTTCTGGAGTATGAACATCGTCTTTTTCTGTTGGAATCATTATTTCAGTTGTTTCTTTGAAATTTGGATTGTTCATTTTCCACTCATCGAACCATTTCCTAACACCATATTCCCAATACTCGTACTGAACGTCCTTTTTTGGATCGGTTGGTATTGGGCCGTTTGGATCATTTTTGTCTACCCAATGCAGGATTGTGTGAACATTATTGAAAACATTTTCTTTTGTGGTTTCTTTTGGAGTATATTCGGTGGCTAGTTTTCCAGAAACTGTATCTATCTTGTAAGACAAACCACCTTGCCAGATACCGCGCATTACTGGTTTGGTGTCCGTTTTTGGAGTTGGTGGAAGTGGAAAATCTTCAGGAGGGAAATTTTTTGCAACTTGTGACATGAACGCACCCCACAAAGGAGAAATGATAAGTCCGGCAATGTTTTGGCTCATTGGACTGTTGTCATTGTTTCCAGCCCACGCACCGACTACGAGGCTTGGGGTATAGCCTATAGCCCAAACATCTCGATAGTCGTTTGTTGTTCCTGTTTTCATTGCAACTTTGCGACCAATGCTGTCTGCTATAGGTTTGAGACTAGCTATTCGAACCGAACTATCTGTAAGAATGCTGGTTATTTGTCTAGAAATGTCCTGATCTAGGGCGGGGATAGGACTGAGAGAAGCTTGTTCTAGAACATTACCTTTGTTGTCATTGACTTGCAGTACCGATCTTGTTGGATTTCTTATACCATCATTTGCAAATACTCCATAAGCTCCAGTCATATCCAAAAGACTAACTTCACCACCACCAAGAACGAGTGTTAGACCATAACGATTTGGATCATTGAGACTATTTACGCCCAAGTCATGTGCGGTCTGGATAGAGTCATTGATACCAGCGAGGTAGAGAGCTTTGACGGCAGGAATATTTCTAGATTGAGCCAAGGCTTGGCGTATTGTCATTGGGCCATTGTATATTTGATCAAACTCTCTCGGTGAATAACAGACTTTCTCTGGGTCATCAGAAGGGTTTTTTGGTTTGCTGTCTGGTGTGCAGTATTGTGAAAATTCTGTTCGCGAATCGAAGAGGACGGTTTCTGGGGTGTAACCTTTCTTGAAAAGGGTAGAATAAACAAACGGTTTGAATGTTGATCCTGGTTGTCTTTTTGCAAGGGCAACATTGAAATTGCCTTCTATTATTCTACTAAAATAATCTTTTGACCCAACCATTGTGAGAATATCACCTGTTTTTGGATCTATGGCGACCATTCCAGCGTTATTGGCGTTGTACGTCTCAGCTATCGATGGGGCAAATTTTTCGATGACGTCTTCGGCCTTTTGTTGCATACCGTAATCTAGAGTTGTTATGACTTTTAGACCTCCACCAGAGACGACATCCTCACCATATTTTTGGACAAGGTAGTCCCTAATGTACATTACGAAGTGCGGAGCTCGAATATTTTCAGAATTTTTTGCCAAGAATGTGACTTTTTCGCTCTTGGCTTTTTTGTAGTCATCCACTGTTATCATTCCAAGCGAAAGCATTTTTTCTAAAACTAGCTTTTGGCGAGCGTCCAAAGCATCTCTGTGGGTACCATATGGTGAATAGTATGTTGGTGCTTTTGGTATTGCCGCTATGTATGCCGATTGTGCGAGCGACAATTCCTTCGCTTGCTTTCCGAAGAATGTTTGACTGGCTTGCTCTACTCCGTATATCGTACCGCCATAAGGGGACTCGTTGAGATAAATTTCCAAAATCTGATCTTTTGTCATTATTCTTGTGAGCTTTATTGCCAAAATCCACTCTTTTATTTTTCTGGTTACGGTTTTGTCGGTGGTGAGAAGGGAATTTTTGATGACTTGCTGAGTTATCGTAGATGCTCCTTGGCTATAATTACCTGATAGAAAGTTGGCGATAATTGCTCGAAAAATAGAAGTAGGTTCTACTCCGATGTTATTATAAAAATTTGAATCTTCTATAGCGATTGTGCCTTTTTGGATATATGGAGAGATAGATGCTAGGGGAATAGAAGTTGATTTTGTATTTGTTCCCGTATCATAGAGGAGAACTGTTCCGGTGCGATCATAAATTTTGGTTGATTCGACAATTTTACGATTTTGGAATGAACTCAAATCTGGGATTTTGAGTGTTGCTATCCATAGAGCAGACAAACCTATAGCAATCAACACAAAAGAGCCGATGAGCAATAAGCCGGCCTTTATATGATGAATCCTGACCTTTTTTCGAGACATCAGAACTCTATTGTAGCAAAAATTT
>CAYNZR010000093.1:0-2389 GCA_964401785.1 uncultured Candidatus Saccharibacteria bacterium | reverse complement strand
GTTCTAAAAACTTAGTCTAGCACAGTACATATAATATTGCATCTAAAAAAACAACGCCGAACCGTGGAACGGTTCGGCGTGGGATCGTCAATTCGCTTTGATGGAGATAGTGGCGTATCCGGGGTGGAAGATTGTTGCTTGAACTGACCACTGTTCTCCAGATGGAGATTGAACGTCGATTCCAGCTATTGGACACTTTTCATCATCACAAGTGCTGAATCCGAACTCCTTCAGATAACCAAACACGACCTCTTGGATTGACTCTGGTGTGATAAGGCAGTGTCCACAGGTAATGGCAAAATGATCGTCTTCTCCTTCTATTCTTTGATCTGGAAGTTTGGCTTCCAAAAATTTCTTCAATTTCACAATGTTCCTCTCGTTGATGATTCTTGTCTAACGTCTGTACAAATTCCTAACAAGATTAGCATATTATGAAATTTACGCAACAAAATATTAGTTGTGTAAATATGTTTGCCGAGGTTGCACCTCGGCATGCCGAGGTGCAACCTCGGCAATTCGCCCTCGTGCGACATTTGTGCTAAAATCGCCGAATGAAAAAAGCAAAAACAGTCTGGGAAATGACCTTACTATACAAATCCATAAATGACCCAAAAATAGAGGATGATATGAAGGTTGTTGAAAATTCTATCTCAAAATTTGCCAATAAATACGATACATCGCCGGTATTATTTATCAAAACAAAAGAGACTGTATTGGAGGCTTTGAAGGATTACGACGCATTGCTTGATATTTTGGGATCAAGCAAAATTTCAACATATTTTCTTAGCCTTTCAGATGTCAATCTAAATGACAATAAAGTTAGAGCCAAGAAAAGTCAGATGTTAGAAAGGTTGAATGATTATGATAGAAAATTGATCTTCTTCAAAGATAGTTTGTCAAAAATAGAACAAAATTTGCAAAAAGAGATTCTGAAAGATTCAAATTTCGCTTCGTATCATTATTTCCTAAAAAGAATATTCGAAAATAAGCATAGATTGAGTCCGGCAGAAGAAAATATAATGTCTCTCAAGAAACTGCCTGCTCACGGAATGTGGGTAGATATGGCCAAGAAAGCTTACTCGACAGTTACTCTTAAATGGAGAGGTAAGATTTATGATACAAATCAAGCACAGCATATCTTGGCGACGATGACAGATCTGAAGCAAAGAGAAAAACTAGCTTTGGAAATTTATAACGCTTTAGAGAAAGCTGGAGATTTCGCTGAGGCAGAGCTTAATGCAATTGTAACTAATAAAAAGATTAATGATAAATTGAGAAATTTTGCTAAACCTTATGATGCAACGGTTCTTGATTATGAAAATGAAAGTAAGACAATTGAAAATCTTGTCAAAGCAGTCGCCGGTGCATACAAAATTTCCCACAAATTTTATAAACTTAAGGCCAAGCTTCTTGGTCAAAGCAAGTTGAATTATTGGGATAGAGGAATCGATGTTGGTAAAATAAATAAGAAATTTGATTTTCATTATTCTGTCGATAAGCTCGGTGAAATATTTGCGACTATAGATCCAAGATTTTCAAAATTGCTAAAGGACTATGTAGCAAATGGTCAGATTGATGTTTATCCACGAAAAGGCAAACAAGGTGGTGCCTATTGTAGGTCTGGACACATCGAACCTACTTATATTCTCCTAAACCACAATGACAGATATTATGCTTTTTGTACTTTGGCTCATGAAATGGGTCATGCTATCCATACTTATCTTTCTAGAAGTCAAAAACATTTGTATTCTGGTTATTCCATGGCTTTGGCAGAGACAGCAAGTACATTCTTTGAAAATTATTCTAGAGATTGCATCGAAAAAGAATTTTCTCCAAAAGAAAAACTTATTGCTTTACATGATAGATTGGCCGGTAACATTGCAACGATTATGAGGCAGATCGCTTGCTTCAAATTTGAACTTGATTTGCATAATACTATAAGAGAAAAAGGATATTTGAGTAAGGTGGAGATCGGTGAATTGCACAATAAAAACATGTCAGCGTATACTGGTCCAAGTATAAAATTTCCAAAACAGACTAGATATGGTTTCGTCAATTGGTTACATATAAGGAGATTCTTCTACGTTTATTCTTATGCTTTCGGTTTGTTAGTCAGTAAAGCGTTGCTTAGAAGATACAAAGAAGACAAAAATTACTGGTCAAAGATCGAGCAACTATTCAGTAGTGGTTCTATGGATTCTCCAGAGAATCTATTGGCAGAAATCGGTCTTGATATTCGGGGGGATGGGGTTTGGAAAGAAGGCTTGAAATCTTTGGAAGAAGAGGTGGATACTTTCGAAAAATTGGTTAATGAGGAATTGAGGAGTAGGAAGGCGAATAAGAAAGTAAAAGGTAAAAGGTAATTTCATACCGAGGTTGCACCTCGGCA
>CAYNZR010000092.1:0-2435 GCA_964401785.1 uncultured Candidatus Saccharibacteria bacterium | reverse complement strand
CTCGTGCGGCGGTACGGGGCGGATTGGCTGCGGGGGCTGGTTTAGTACAATTTGACCGTTCAATTTCAGGAGCAGAGATGACCAAAGAAAAAGACTTCGACATCCACAATGTAGACTGCATCCCATTTCTTCAGGCGATGGAGCCCAACAGTATCGACATGGCAGTGTTCAGCCCGCCCTTCTCCAGCCTCTATGCCTACACCGATGCGGACGCGGACATGGGCAACAGTCGGGAGTCGGATGATGAATTCCTCCTCCACTTCGACTTCTTCTGTCAGGCTATCGCGCCGGTGATCAAGCCTGGCCGGAATATCTGCCTGCACATCCAGCAGGTGAGTCGGCAGAAGGCGACGCACGGGTTTATGGGTCTGTTCGACATCCGGGGCAAGATCATCGGGCAGATGGAGCGGGCCGGGATGATCTACTATGGCGATGTGACCATCGATAAGTGTCCGCAGGCGCAGGCAATCCGCACCAAGAGCCACCAGCTCCAGTTTACGCAGTTCCACAAGGACAGCATGGTGAGCCGCCCCGCGTTGGCGGACTACCTGCTGATCTTCAAGCGTCCGGGCGAAAACGCGGTGCGGGTCCAGCCGGAAGTCAGCAATGAGGAGTGGATCGAGTGGGCGCGGCCCCTGTGGCGGGAAGATGGCAACATCAAAGAGGAGATCGGGTTGACCGAAGGGCTGCGGGAGATGGTGGCCAACGGGGAGCCCTATCCGCTGTGGAGGGGCATCAAAGAGACGGCCACACTCAACACCGAAGCTGCGAAGAACGAGCAGGACGAGCGGCACGTCTGCCCGCTGCAATTGCCGCTGATCAATCGGTGTATCCGGCTGTGGAGCAACAAGGGGGAGACGGTGCTCTCTCCCTTCATGGGGGTCGGTTCCGAGGGGTACGAGGCGATGAAGCTGTATCGGAAATTCGTGGGGTGTGAGCTGAATCCCCGCTATTTCAACGTGGCCAAGGGCAACCTGAAGCGGGCGCTGGCGACCCGTGGCGCGCAGCAGTCCCTGTTTGGAGGTGTATGATGGACATCCGTATCCCCATTGACCTGACCCCGGAAGGCTACCGGAAGTTTATCGAGTGCAAGAAGCTGGCACATTACCGGGTGGAGGGGCGCGAAGTCCTGACCGATGATGTCAGCTATGCGGCGGTGTTCGGCGGGGAGGTGTCCACCACTTCGATTTCCGGCGACGCTCCGCACCTGATGGAATTCCAGCAAGTGCTTGTCCAGCGGGCGCTTGACCGTCGACGTTTTGCGCTCTTTGCGGATTGCGGGCTGGGGAAAACCCCTATGAGCCTCGCGTGGGCTGTCGAGGTGGCCAAGCAGGGGCGGGTGCTGATTCTGTGCCCGCTCGCAGTTTACAAGCAGTGGATCAAAGAGGCAAAGCGGTTTCACGGGATCGACCTCGTTGATCTGCGGGCGGGCCAGCCCTGGTCGGATGGGATCGGCATCCTGAATTACGAGGCGCGCCGGGATCTGGACATGCGCGGGGTGTCCGGGATTGTGCTGGACGAATCAAGCATCCTGAAGAATGCAGAGGGGGAAACGCGCGACTGGCTGGTAGGGCTGTCGGCTTCGGTGCCCTTCCGGCTGGCCGCCAGCGCAACCCCGGCGCCGAACGACCATGCAGAGTACGCCTCTCATGCGGTCTTTCTCGGGTATGCCCGCTCTGCAAAGGAGTTCTATTCACAGTATTTCAAGAAAGCGGACGGCGGGCCAAATTGGGTACTTCGGGGGCACGCTATCGAGCCCTTTTACCGCAACCTTTCGGCTTGGGCGACCTACATCTATTCCCCGAAGGCCCTGGGTTTTGCGGAGAGTACCGAGATGGGCCATGAGCCGATCTTCGATTACTGCCGATTCGCGACGCATGAGGGCTTCCGTCCCGACTCCGGCATGCTCTTTGCGACGGCCGGGAATGCAGAGGATCGGTCTGCGGTCTTTGGGGAGATCCGGTCAAGCCCCGGCGCGCGGCTTCAGGGCATCGTTGACTACCTGGACACCCACAAGCGCGGTATTGTGTGGTGCAACCGGAACGCCGAAGAGAAGGCCATTGCTGATGCGCTTTGGGATGGTTCTGTTGCTGTGTTGAACGGCAGTATGCCCATTGAAGAGCGGGTGGAGAAGGTGGAGGCTTTCCGAGCCGGTCAACTGCGGGTCATCGTGAGCAAGCCGAAGGTGCTGGGCTTTGGGGTCAACATTCCCGAGTGCGACCACATGGTATATTCCGGGTTCAACTACAGCTTTGAAGAGATGTATCAGGCGATCCGGCGTGCCCACCGCTACGGCCGGGCTGGACGCCTGAACGTGATGATCCCCTATACCGACCCGGAATCGGCAGTATTGCAGGAGCTTCGGAAGAAAATGGACCGGTTCGCCGGGGATGTTGCCGAGATGCAGCGTCGGTTTTGGGCGTCGTGACCGCCCC
>CAYNZR010000091.1:0-2537 GCA_964401785.1 uncultured Candidatus Saccharibacteria bacterium | reverse complement strand
GTAAAAAATGCAGTTGGTGATGTTGTGTCTTCACTTGCCTTGTTGCCAAGTAATGTAAAATTTCTCATTTTGGGTCAAGGGTATGAAGAGTCAAAGATTAGAGAACAGATTAGAGCCTTGAATCTAGAAGAACGAGTCAAATTTTTGGGCTATGTACCACACAAAGATATGCCAAAATATTTGCAGATAGCAGATATCTTCATCCGACCATCTCTATCTGAGGGTCTTGGCAATTCATTTTTGGAAGCAATGTCAGCCGGATTGCCCATTATCGGAACTCCTGTTGGCGGAATATTAGATTTTTTGATAGATGGAGAAACTGGACTATTTTGCGAAGTGGCTAATCCAAAAAGTATTGCTGAACAAATAAAAAAGTATATGTCAGATCAAGATTTGAGAAATAAGATAATAAAGAATGGCAGAGATTTGGTAAATCAACATTATCGCTGGGAAATGGTGGCAAAGAAGATGAAGATAATATTGGAATAGAGACCATGTCAATATGCGATAAACGATAGTTTTTGTGCTAAGATTATCCCATGAAAATCCTTATCGCTTCCGGTATATATCCACCAGATATTGGAGGACCAGCCCAATATGCTAGGAATCTCTATGAGACTTGGAAAAAAGAAGGTCATGATGTAAAGGTTGCTGCTTATCGATGGGAAAGGGCTTTTCCACCCCTTGTACGACATATTTTGTATTTACTCAAAGTTATTCGCAAAGGTTGGAATGCTGATCTTATCTTGGTTCTCGATACGTGGTCGGCTGCGGTACCGACGATGCTTGCTTGCGCACTAATGCACAAAAAATACATCATTCGAACAGGGGGCGATTTTCTTTGGGAATCATACGTTGAAAGAACAGGAGATTTGGTTTTGTTCAAGAATTTTTACAAACAAAAACTCAATAATCTCACCAGGAAGGAGCGATTTATTTTCAAATGGGGAGGACAGTCTTTGAGAAAAGCTGCAGGTATCATTTTCAGTACCGATTGGCAGAGAAAGATATTTGAATCAGCTTATAACCTAGATTCAAAGAAGAACTATATTGTTGAGAATTTTTGTGGTAGTCGCGAGGAATTCATAGAACCTGAAAATCGTTCGTTTGTAGCAGGGACTAGAACTTTGAAGTGGAAGAATGTTGAATTTTTGAAAGAAGTTTTTCATGAGGCTCAAGACAAAATCAAAGCCCAAAATCTATCTCAAGTCGACCTTGATTGTGGTAAAGCTGTCTATGACAGTTTTGTGGAGAAACTCCATCATTCATATGCTGTAATCTTGGTATCTCTCGGTGATATTAGTCCAAATATGATATTTGATGCTATTCGAGTGGGTACACCGTTCATTCTTACAAAAGAAAATGGTATTAGTGAAAGAGTCAAAGATTGTGCAATTTTCGTCGATCCGCAAAATCGCTCCGAAATTGCAGAGAAGATCATCTGGCTCGCTGATTCCAAAAATCGCGCGATGCAGGCTCTCAAAGTCAGGAACTTCACTTGGGTTCATACTTGGCAAGATATTGGCAGAGAAATTTGTGAAGTTTGGAGCAAAGTTATGTAATACATATGATGTTTTCAACCTTGGCACATAGTTTTCCAAATGCCACGATCGGCTCTGCTCGAATTACAGAAAACTCGCAGAGCCGTCTCTACTCGCGCCACCTGACTTTTGTATTCGACTATTGGTGTTGGTGGCGCTCCGTAGGGGCATTTGGAAAACTATGTGCCAAGGTTGAAAACATGAGCTAGTATTATAATTAAATGACCAAGCAACTACTAATGATATCAACTGATCGATCAATCTTCGACAAGGAGAGTGTTGTTGCGCAAAGACAGATTGAGAATGCAAAAAATTGGGATCAAGTTCATATCGTCGTTTTTGCTGAAAAGGGTAAATATCCAAGTACATTACAATTAAGTAATAATTGTTATGCATATAGCACAGAATCTACATCAAAACTTTTTTATCCATGGGGTGCAATATCAGTCGGGAAGTCGGTAATCAAGAAAAATAAAATAACTGAAATAACATGTCAGGACTCATCTCTCACTGCTATGGCTGGTGTCGCTCTGAAAAATAAGTTCAAAATACCACTTGAAATACAGATCCATGGCGATATTGGAAGTCCTTATTTCGCTAGTCATCTAACAAACAAGATTAGACTTCAATTATCCAAAAAATATTTACCCAAAGCAGATAAGATAAGAGTTGTTTCTAATAGGATCAAAGATTTTGTACAGAAATTATTGGATAAGAGTGGCAAAAATATTCCTATAGAAGTGAGACCTATAGCTATCAATGAAGAAGAAATAAAGAATGCTTCTGTTATAGAAGGTGCTGATCTTCACAAAAAATACAAACAGTTTGATCAAATTGTACTCATGGCTTCTCGTCTTGAAATAGAAAAGAATATTGATCTTGCTATCGAAGCTTGGCCCGCCGTTGCAAGAGATTTTCCTGGGGCTGGATTATTGATAGTCGGAAGTGGTAGTTGTGAAGATGGGCTCAAGAAACTCGTTGTACAAAATCAATTGC
>CAYNZR010000090.1:0-2568 GCA_964401785.1 uncultured Candidatus Saccharibacteria bacterium | reverse complement strand
CGGTAAGATATCCTCAGACAAAACAGGCAATATAAAGGTTATAGAGATCGATTTGGACAAAATTGCAAACAATTTCAAAGAGGGTAGGAATGGTTCTATGGATAATAGTAACAATATTGATTTAAGCAAGCTCAATCTTGGACAAGCTTCGACCAATAAATACAAAAAGTTTTCATTATATCCATTTATTGTTCGAGATATTGCAGTTTTTGTACCAGAATCAGTGGGAGGTGAGAGTGTTTGGGAGAAAATTGCCACTACACTTAAGTGTAGTGGTGCAAATGATCTTTTGGTACGTCACTCACTCTTTGATACGTTCAAAAAAGACGGTCGAATTTCCTACGCATTTCGCCTTATTTTCCAATCCATGGAAAAGACGCTCACTGATACTGAAATTAACGCAATTATGGAAAAAATTGGCTCTGATATAAAGGTTGCAGGCTGGGAAGTGAGGTAGAAATCTGAAATCTCAATTCTTAAATTTTAAATCTTGTAATCCGTGAGATTCAATTTTAAGATTTGAGATTTAAGATTTTATTTTGTAACGTGTCCCTCCGACTGCCAAACTTTGATTGATTCAACAGGGTGAACCAACATCAAGACATTCAAGGTAAGGTTATCTCGAACCCAAAATAGACAGCCGAGCTCAAATACAATTATCAATAAAATAGTTATCCAAACTTTCGAAAATCTAGCCATTACAAAACCTATACCAGCCATAATAACGTCAGCGGTAGAATTGAGAACACTATCGCCAACATATCCTAGTGCTATAGTCGCTTCTCGATAACGATTGATAATGAGCGGGGAATTTTCTAGAAGTTCCCATCCAGCTTCGAGAACCAAAGCAATGAGAAAACGATATTTCATTGGGAATCGGCCGGGCATTTTCTTTGCAATCAACCAAAGGAAACCATAAAAAATCATTCCATGAATAATATGAGAAAATGAATATGCATCTGCTACTCTTTGTGAATTTTCACTACTCCACACATCATTGTCCCACCAACCGAACTTTCCATCCGGTCCGAGAGGTGAACGCCCAGAATAAAGCTCAACACTAGCCACAATTCCGCAAACCACAATCAGACTCAAGATCATAAAACGCGAACGTCTAATAAGAGACCAAAATGTTTTCATGTATATATTATATAATACATTCATCAAGTATTAAATTATATGAATAAAACAAAACAGGTTATTGTTAATGATGAAATGCAGAAAAATTATGTTTATGAATTAACCGAGCCGGAAGGCAAAAACTTCGATCCTAGTTTCAAACCGGAACTTACCCCAAAAGAAATGTTGGAGCTCGGAGTTTTCGGCGGGGTATACATGAGAGATTGCAAAGATGAATTTCCAAAAGATTGGTTTACAAAAGCAAAGTTTGCTGACTCTGATGGGGAACATATTGCCTCTTTGAACTATTTCGGAGTTAATGCAAGCCAACCTTTATCTGTCTGGCAGAAAAAAGGATGGATACACAAAGATGACCCTCGTGGATGGTTCCAGTGGTATTGTAGATACTATATGGGTAGAAGAAACGAAGATGATGCAAGACAAATCAAGAGATGGAAAGCTATGACTCGTCATATAGCCCAAATCCGAAAAAACTGTCTAAAAGGTGATTCTTCATGCCATACCAAGCAGAGACAAGCATTATTGCATTGGGCTTATGATAGCAGGAAAATGTAAGCTTATTTCCGACATATATAACTAAAATTACCCCACAAATTATGCACATAATAAAGCTATTTTAGCGTGCAAGAATAAGTCTTTTTTGGTATAATAACCTAACGAAGCCTAGGAGCTTTTTTTGAACAAATTAGATTAAAATTTATATAATTAAACACAGAAATGGCGGATAAAAACAACGATAAGGATACAAAAAAGAAGGGCTATGACGCCTCATCCATCACTGTCCTCGAAGGTCTAGAGCCTGTGCGCAAACGCCCTGGTATGTATATCGGTACCACTGGACCAGATGGACTCCATCATCTTGTAACCGAGATTTTCGACAACTCACGTGACGAAGCTATGAACGGCTTTGCAAATGATATCGAGATCACACTTTTGCCCAATGACCGAGTACGTGTCGCCGACAATGGCCGTGGTATTCCTGTCGATCTACACAAACAAACCAAAGTTTCTGCTTTGGAAACAATCATGACCGTCCTTCATGCAGGAGGCAAATTTGGTGGAGATGATTACAAAGTCTCAGGAGGTTTGCATGGAGTCGGTGCTTCAGTAGTAAATGCTCTGTCTACATTTATGAAAGTCGTTGTTCACAAGGACGGAGGTCTTTACATGCAAGAATATTCCAAAGGCAAGAGAAAGGCGGCAGTGAAGAAGATAGGTTCTACAAAGTTGCATGGTACTATCGTCACTTTTGAGCCTGATCCCGAGATATTCAAAGAGGGTATCAAGTTTGAATGGAATCGCATCGTAAATCACATGCGTCAGCAGGCATATCTCATACCAAGTCTCCGCATTAGTGTCATAGATGCACGTGAACAAATAGCCACTTTTGGTAGTGATGAAGAGTTGTTTTATATTCGAGAAACCGGA
>CAYNZR010000089.1:1302-2571 GCA_964401785.1 uncultured Candidatus Saccharibacteria bacterium | reverse complement strand
AAGCGAGTTTGGCTGGAGTCACACCAAAACGAACCAATGATTCGGTAAGAGATGAATCTGCCTCTTTTTGGGAAACTTTCGTTGTATTGTCCTTGTACTTGGCAGTGATGATATCGCCTGAAATTTCCAAAATACCAACATTACCCCTTTGCACATCGGTAGCCAATTCCGAAAGAGAGATCTCTTCTTTTGCAACAGAACGCTCTGAATATTGGGAATATATGCCTGTAATAAGCAGGAAAAGCAAGACTACAATAGATAGTATATTGAAGAATCCAAGACCGCTTGGCATTAGTTTGAAGCCTTTTTTGTCCTTCTGATTGGGATTTTTTATCATATTGTCAGGCATAGTTTTCCTACTTTAACTTCTTTTATCATTTGAGGCAAGGCAAATAAAATTAAACAATAAATGTGCGGAAAGTTATGCACTTTTCATATTATAATGAGTAAATAAAAAAGATATAATTATGACAGAAAGGAGGTGAGGAAAATGAGTGTTGCACGTAACAGAGTAACAGTCGATGATATCACCAGAGAGGTGATGAATCGGGCTTTGGCAGATTTCAACTGCAGATGTGCTGCCTACAAACTTGGTCATTGGCCCGATGGACCCGAAGCTATCAAGCACTTCTTAGATACACCAACAGGATTAAAGGATGCTCTCCTAGCTGTCGGTGCCGAAGAATACCCCATCACCACATTCGTCCCTCCAGAGGAACGTATTCCGATCCACTCCGACTAACGCGCCCCTTCAAACGGGCGCGTTCATTATTATAATAATTATTGTTTATTTCTTATAGCATCGACACCATCCCAATATCCATTACCATCTGTATCTCTCTTTTTTGGATCTGTCTTTACACATTTTGGATCTGCCGACTTCGTGTCAACACATAGTTCATCTTTGTCTGTAATGCCATCCTGATCAGTATCTAGAGACATTCCTTGGAGCATTTTATCTGCTTCGGTTTGAGTTATAGTTTTTGAAACATTCCAACCCCGAGCAATCATACTTTCCAAAACTTTCCATTGCTCACCATCCTTCAGGAACACCACCCTACCTTGTTCATAACGATAAAACTGCAAATCATCAGATTTTTTTATTTCTGTCATATATATCGCCTGCTTTTCATCTTCCCACTTGATTACCAAAGACTTTGGGTTGATATTGACCATCCCATAAACCATCGCTGAGGCAAACTTGAATTGACCTTCTTCCTCTTTGCTCAATCCAAAATATGAATATTTATTATATTCACTGACATTACC
>CAYNZR010000089.1:0-1202 GCA_964401785.1 uncultured Candidatus Saccharibacteria bacterium | reverse complement strand
AGTAAGACATCTACCACAAGATCGCGAGAGACGCCGTTTTCGACTTGGAGCTTAACAAAATTCAATAAATTTTCATCGATCATGTTGATGAGTTATGAATATAATTAGAATAATTGTAACACAAAATAATCTATTTTTTATAATAATTCATGAAAATTTTAGTTGATTCTACTGACAATTGTCCTTGGACAAAATATGCTTTTTGCTGTATAAATTGTACGGAGGAAGTACCATGAAAAAGATTCTTGTATGTGCAGTATGGCTTACTATTGGTGCAGCCGTGGCAACGATTTGTCTCATGGTTTACCACGGTATCGCCGCAATGAACACGTTCCTGATTAGTCGTGGTAAAGACGAATTGATCGTGACCACCTTCGTTGGACCGGTGGTCGCAATATTCCTTTACTTCACATACAAACTCGACCATGAGTTTTACAACCATCGTGTTCAGTGGCTTGCGGGCAAACTGTTCTGGACATGCTTGCTCTGGATATTCTCGCCATTGATCATGAACACTGTTTCATTGATCTTTCACGGTCTTGACCTTCATTCGACAAGCGACCTGTTTTTCGGATATCGCTTTATCGGCCTGTGGTTGATTCCCCTCATCATTCTCATCGTACACATTTATCAGGTACTATACGATGATGTGGAACGCTGGTGTCGACACCACCTGTTCAGGACTCATTTTTCGAGAGACTGAACGAAACACTGGTGCAACACACCTCGAGCCCCAAAGAATGCTATTCTGCGGGGCTTTTCGTTTGCCGAGGGAAACCTAAGTTTTACTTACCTGCGACCTGCGCTCTTAGTTGGTCAATTATTAGATCGAGAGATGATGTTGCTTTGACGATGAAAATACCAGCTCCAAGATGTCGTGCCTTATCTATATCTGCCTGATTACTCAAGTTGGACAAGACTATTTTTGGAATATTTTTGAGACGAGCATCTTCACTTATAGCTTTCAATACACCAAACCCATCCATCTCTCCCGGAACCAATAAGTCAACCATGATGATATCTGGAACGATCTCTTTTAGAGTTTCTATAGCTTCCCTGCCGTCGCGTACATGAATAAGTTCGAACTCTGTTGCTTCCAACGCTTTGCTCAAAACTACCCCAAGCAAGGCATCATCTTCTAACCATAGTAGTTTCTTTTTCATAATAATTACAGATTATTGGTATGAGGTAATTGTAGCATT
>CAYNZR010000088.1:0-2645 GCA_964401785.1 uncultured Candidatus Saccharibacteria bacterium | reverse complement strand
AATGGTCCAAAAAGTGGCAAATATCTCAAGAATTTGGGATGGTATGATTCACGTTTGGATAACGATGCAAACAAGCAATTGGATATTCCTGAGATCAAGAACTGGATGTCAAAGGGTGCAAAGCTATCTCTTACACTTCACAATTTTCTTGTCGGTGCAAAGATCATAGAAGGCAAAAAGTTGAATGCTCTTCCAAAGAAAACAGTCCAGAAGAAAGCCGAAAGTGCAGAGGCTCCAAAAGCTCCATCAAATCCAGCTCCAGCTGAAACACCAAAGGCAGAAGAAAAGACCGAAACTGTCGTTGAGACACCAGTTGCAACAACAGCCTAGTTATCCATTGTTGTTGACTAATAGATAGTTTGTTACAATTGCTTCGTACAGCATTATGCTTGTACCTTTATGAAATAATTTTACGATATATGCAGCAAGATCAGCAATTTTTAGAATATGTTATCAAGGCTTTAGTAGACAATCCGGGAGACGTAAAGATCAATAGAACAGTCGACGAAATGGGGGTACTACTCACACTCGAGGTTGGTGCCACAGATATGGGCAAGATTATCGGTCGACAGGGTAATACTGCAAAAGCTATCAGGACACTACTTAGAGTTGTCGGTATGAAGAACAATTCAAGAGTCAATCTCAAGATTAACGAGCCAGTTGGTGGACTCAAGTCTCGTGAAGGTGGCGTCGAAGCACCTGCAGTTCCTCTTTCTACTCCAAATTCAAAGACCGTAGAGGAGGCAATGGCAGATCTCAAGTTGGAATAGTGAACAAAGGCAAATATTTTTTAATTTGTATAAATCAAAAAACTGTGGTATTGTAAGACCACAGTTTTTTGTATGATTACATTTCATAATATAACTTTATTTCCTGAAGCTTTCGAGTCTTATGTCGGCGCCTCTATCGTCAAAAGAGCCATCGACAAGGGAAAGATAGGGATCAAATATTATAATCCTCGAGATTTTGTTGCACCTTCAAAGAAAGGTGCTCCTTTGACATATTCAGATCGAAGAGTTGATAGTCGCCCATATGGAGGAGGTCCGGGTATGGTTATCGAAGCTCTTCCAGTTATGAAAGCGATCGAAAAAGCAATTGGTAAAAAAATCAAATCTCCAAAGACCAAGAAGAGTGTCAAAATTATTTTCTTTAGTCCTAGTGGTGAGCAGTTTACCAATGATATGGCTGAATCATTCAAAAAATATACTGATATTGTATTCGTTTGCGGTAGATATGAGGGCATTGATGCTCGGGTAAAAAAAGCTTTTCCAATGGCAGATATTTCTGTTGGTCCATATATCCTTACTGGTGGTGAATTGCCAGCTATGATTATGATTGACACTATTACGCGCAGAGTCGAAGGTGTATTGGGTGACCGTCTTTCCATAGAAGAAGAAAGAGTTGCAAGTAGTGATGTTTATACAAGACCAGAAACTATTATTTTAAAAAAAAGGAAATACAGTGTTCCAAAGATCCTACTTACGGGCCATCATTCGAAGATTGAAGCTTGGAAAAAGGAAATTAATTGTAAGAAAAAGTAATTTTTTGAATTAGGAAATAAAAAAACAAGTTTGTGAGCTTGTGTGATTTATTTGTATTGATAAAATTGTATATAAGTAAGTAATAATTTACTGAAAAATGCCTGCCACGCATTAATTTTTAACTTACAACACAATGTCTAATATGACACTCTCACCATTACAACAAGATTATGTTACAAAAACTGAATTCATGGATTTTAGAGATGAAGTCAACGATAGGTTCGATAAGATCGATATTAAGTTCGTCAATTGGAAAGATGAAATAATTAACACTCTTACGGATGAGTTTGCTAGACAGACCGGTATCATTTTGGAGACTTTCCAGCACAACCTTAAGGCTTCCATGGAACATATGGATTCGAAATTAGACAAAAAGCTAGATAAATCAGAGTTTTATGAATACATGGAGCTTCACTTTCCAAAACAGACAAAGATGCCATCAAAAATGGCAAAAAAGAAATAAGTCCAAACCAATCAGCTTTATGAAACTGTGGATAACCCCTTGACAAATACTGTGTATTTGCTAGGCTCTCTCTAACTTCGCAGATTGTGTTCTGCCTACAGCGAGGGATTAGAAAGGTCTACCATTAATCCTAAAGTGCATAATAAATACTAAATCCCACCTTTTGTGCCGCTTAATAGCGGGTTCTTTTGTTTTCTATGTTTTCTTAGTTTGATTAGAAGTCCCGGTGTTGTTCTATTATCATCGTTATAGGTCATTTTAATAAAAATGCAAAACACAATCATTAGACCAAAGAAATATTTTTCGAGGTATAAGCAACCTCTTACAGATATTCCGCATCTAGTTGAATCTCAACTTTCATCATTTGCTCAATTCATGGAAAGTGGATTCGAAAATTTGCTCAAGGAATTTTCTCCAATTACGGATTATTCCAGTAAGAAATTCGAATTGTCGATCAGTAATATAGAAGTGGTTCAGCCAAAGTTCGATGAGCACTATGCCAAGAACAATAAGATGAACTATGAGGGACAACTCAAGGTCAAGGTAACACTCAAGAATAAATCACTAAATATAGTAAAGGAACAGGAAATGTTTTTGGCGGATTTTCCGATCATGACCGATCATGGAACATTCATCATTAA
>CAYNZR010000087.1:0-2720 GCA_964401785.1 uncultured Candidatus Saccharibacteria bacterium | reverse complement strand
ATGGCCCGCAGGTCGGCGATAACCGTCTCCTCTTCCCGCTGGCCGCGCCGGAACAACCGCAGCATGCGACCCGAGAAGCGCTCCCGGTATGCCCAGCGAAACGACAACCACAGGTAGCGGTCACAGCCGTGGCCGATCTGGGATGCGCCCAGATGGGAACGATGATACGTTTGCCGTGACTCGTGATAGCGGTCAATAGCGGCGGCGGTGCTGTGGCTTGGATCAGGTATTGCTGTCATTTTTTGCGCTCCGTTTTTTGAACTCAAGGTATTTACCGTAGGCTTCGCTTTTCGGCTGCTGAAGCCCAAGCCCCTTGCACCACCAGTCGTTTCTGAGCAAAACCTTTGCCATGCGCCGCCAAGACGGAACCCAATACTTTTTTTCAAGCTCTCGCGGCGCGTAGTCTGGGATGCCGTTGCGGTAGCCGCGCTTGTGCCATCCAAGCAGCCATTCTTGAAAACGTTTGGTGTAGTGCTCTCTGGTCACGGCTGGCATTGTCGCAAGCAGCAAGTTAGTAAAGCTGCGCCATGTGTGACCTGGCGGGAGCGTGACTTTCTGGTAGCCGTTGATGTTGCCGCTTTCCTCAATGTAGAGCGCCCCTGAGTTCGCCCCGTTGACCCTAGCAACCAGCTTGCCCCACGTCTGCGGCTCAATCAAATGGTATAGCCACAAGCCGCGCCGCTGGTCATCGCCGTACGGCTGGCATAGCCGCATCTGGTGAAGCGAAACGCCAGCCAACTGCATGCGGTCATAGACCTCATTGTGCGGCTTGCTCGGAAAGGCGGCGTGATATTTCCAAATGTCTGTGACGTGCCAGTCATAGATCGGGTAAACGTTGTAAACGCTATCCGTAACCTTTGTTGTCCAGCGCTTGCCAAAGTGAGTTTCTTTGTCCCAAACGGCAATGGTTCTAAAACGGTTCAAAGACTCATCGGCGCGGATGCCAATGAATGCCGCCGTTGTTCGGCCCTTTGAGTACCAAACCGCAAAAAGCTCAATGAACTCCTCAAACTCCATGCGCGGTTGAAAAAAGTCAAAAAACGCCGGGTCTTTGATAACGCCTTCACGCTTCGGCATGGGCCGCACCCAATCGGCTTCGCGCTCAGGATCCCATGCGCACCAAACAGGCTCATAGTTGCTAACGGCATTGCGCAGCTTGATCGGCAGGCAGACCCAATACGGCTCGACGTGATCCTTGTACAGTTCAAGCATTTCTTCGGCGTGCTTGATCGTCAGGTTGTATTGAGCCTCAAGGTCAATCAGCAGCACGCCAACCTTGCGGTTTCGCTTGACCGCCTCATCCATCACCAGGTGCATCATGACGCTGGAGTCTTTGCCCGCCGAAAAGCTGATGTAGATAGCTTCAAAGTGATCAAACACATAGCGGATGCGGTCTCTCGCAGCCTGCAGCACGCTGATGCCAATGCGTTTTTTGATGCTCGCCATGTCAGTAAAGCTCCGCTTCGGTTCTGCCGCCGGCCTGCTCATAAGTAACCGCTTCGCGCCCATTGGCAACAAGCCATTTGTTTAGGTACTCAAGCGCCAATGCGTCTGCCGCCTCTCGCTGCTCTTTGCTGAGTCGGTGATAGCCGCCACGACACCCTGACGGGATGCCAAGCGCCTGAGCAACGCTTGCCTGCCCAAGCCATGCAATACGGTTCATGCGGTCGTTGGTTAGGTTGTGTTCGCATGAGTGCTTCCAGCCGCCAGTCACGGCTTCAAGCGCTGCGCGGAATCTTGGCAAGTCGGCCAAAAACTCCCGGTATGCTTCTTCGCCCTGATCTTGCGTCATGCCGTTCGGGCATCGCTCGGCAAAAAAGCCGGCACGGTAGCACTCCCATTTGTCCCAAGTGTGGAAAACACGCCCTTTGTCGTCCGACTCAAAGTCGGGGATTACATCACTGATGATCTCGCCCGTTACCCCATCCCCGCCTTTGTCAACCTCCCATGCTTCGGTGAACTCTTGATCTTTGAACGCCTCGGCCAGCCCCGTGATCTGGCAAAGCCGCAAGACCTCATCGGCGTCCATGCCAAGGTTTTTGGCAATCTTCTCATCAGACCAGTTACGGCGCTTAAGCTCGATCACAATGTCGGACATAGCCTCAACCTTGTGCTTGCCCCTTGCGCGGTTGTGGCGGATGGTTGCCGCCATCCGATCGCTTTTGTCGGCCTGTGATTCGCGGATTCTTACGATAGGCAAGTAGCCATGCACCCTAGCGGTGATATCGGCGCACTCTTTGCCGACTCGGTGGCGGTGAAAGCCGTCAATCACCTCAAATCCTTTTGTGTCGGGCATGGCGACAATTGGCTGGGTGTACCCATCGGCATCAATGGACACGCGAAGCAGCTCCATTTCTGGTGGCGCTACGCTGTTCGGGTTGTAGTCGTTGGCGTGAACCTGTTGGTTTTTCACCCACAACACACAATCAACCGGTTCCGACTTGAATGGGCTTATTTCGTGCAGCTTGAGCTTGATGCGGTTGATTGCGTCAACCTTTTGCTCTAGCGGCAGAGCAGCAAGCTGGTCAAGCCAAGACTCAGCCTGGGCCTGTGTTTCCAACTGAAAAAACAAATCCAATTGCTGCGCGACCATCACACGCCCCCGCCAAGATTGCGGATGGCCGCTGCGCAGATGCGCAACAGCACGCCATCGGCCACCGACGTTCCGGCCTTCATCCACAGCCGCGCAGCACCTGGCCCACTGGTGTAGTAGCCGCCTG
>CAYNZR010000086.1:2417-2757 GCA_964401785.1 uncultured Candidatus Saccharibacteria bacterium | reverse complement strand
AAAACTATTATAAACAAATTTGGTGGCGGACCAGTCGGCCTCAATACTGTCGCCGCTGCCCTATCCGAGGAGCAAGCAACAGTAGAAGAAGTGTACGAACCATACTTGATCCAACTAGGACTACTCGAGAGAACGCCAAGAGGCAGGATTGCAACCGATAAGGCTTACAAACATATCGGTATTAGTGGTGGTAAGCTTCTTTAGATACATTCTCTGCACTAGACTAAGTATGAACTTTGTAGTAGGATTTTGAACGGACTTTGACCGGTCGTACTGGTCAATTAGCTAGCTGAACCAAACCAAGGAATATCATGTCTTGTCTTAGAATTGTCCCTTGTCT
>CAYNZR010000086.1:0-2404 GCA_964401785.1 uncultured Candidatus Saccharibacteria bacterium | reverse complement strand
GCGCATGCCTCTTTTAGACTTTGATTACATGAAGCAAGACCTCCGCCTGACTTGCGTCAACAAAAAATGTAGTCACGGTTTCAGGACACGCTCTGGAAATGAGTCTCAGGTGATCAGTTTCTGGAGGCGTCTAGTCATTCTCGGACGCGAGCACGAGGAAGCCAAAGCAAGGAATCTCGAGAAATTGAAACTGGTCTGCGCCGGTGTTGGGCTAAACAATGGAAACAATACGGCTCAATTGGACGCACACACCTTTCTGAAACATTCCCTCACGGCCGATCCGGAAAGTGGTTTCGGAACGCGAGCAAACAGTGATGCCAATCCACGCCGCGTAACATACGGGTCGATCGAGCTTCCTCCGGGTTTCAAACCCAACCTTAGACGGCGTAGCGGTTGTTGCTGAGACAATCGCTATCTGCAACGAGGCCCGCACAAGCGGGCCTTTGTTATATGTTATAGAAAAAATAAGCATAAAATGCTACAGTAACGTTAATTATCAAAAAGATTTAATTTTTAGATTTTAAATTTAAGATTTTTATGTCAGGCCACAATAAATATTCGAAAATAAAGCACATCAAGGCAAAGAATGACGCCCAGAAAAGCAAGCAATTTGGCAAACTAGTCCGACTGATCACGGTGGAGTCCAAAGCAGCAAAAGGCAATATATCTTCTCCTGGACTAGCAGCAGCGATAGAAAAGGCTCGCAAAGAAAATATGCCAAATGACACTATCGACCGCGCAGTCAAAAAAGGTTCGACAGACAACAGTGCAGCTATGGAGAATATAGTTTACGAGACATACGGACCAGGTGGTGTAGCAATTTTAATATCCGCCCTTACAGACAACAGAAACAAAACTGCTCAGGAAATCAAACACATCCTATCTCTAAATGGTTTTGAGCTCGCCTCCCCCGGAAGTGCTTCATGGGCATTCACAAAAACACACGAAGGTTGGAACGCAACTTCGACCGTTCCACTCGAGGACGCTGACATAGAAATATTAACAAAACTAGTAGACGAATTAGAAAACAACGACGATGTCCAAGATGTCTACACAAACGCCGAATAGCAAAGACGGTTCGCAACCTTTACGAATACTCGGAATAGATCCTGGCTATGGAAGACTTGGCATTGCTGTACTAGAAAAATCACTTTCTGGAAAAGAAAAACTCATTCATTCTGCTTGTATCGAAACCACGACCAAAGATGATATTTATAGTCGTTTCAAAACAATCGGGAAAGAAATAGCAAAAGTAATAGAAAAATTTGAACCACAAGAGATGGCTCTTGAATCGCTCTTTATTGCCAAAAATCAGAAAACGGCCATGCGGGTAGCCGAGGCTAGAGGCATCATTTTGTACGAAGCATTAAAAAAAGATTTGGGTATATATGAATATACACCCCTTGAAATAAAATCCTCTCTTACAGGAGACGGTACTAGTGACAAAACAAGGATAATCAAAATGATTCACCTCCTCCTCACTATTCCAAACAAAATTTCTCTCGATGATGAATATGACGCAATCGCCGTTGCCCTCACACATAGCGCGAGAAGAATGGCTTCTATACAAAAGAAACTGCATTAGTTTGCTTATCCACAATATCAATTTCTTGCAAAAAAGATAGAATTTGTTAAAACGTAGAAACAATATTTAATATTAAATTTCAAACCGATGCCTCAGAAGAAAAAAAGTGCTTCAAAAAGTTCGTCAAAAAGCAAAATAAAAGAAAAGCAAAGTGTTGCAAATCCAGAAATCGAAAGCGAGACTACTGAAGAAGAGGAGATAGTCGGACCAAAAGCAAAAAAATCAGTAGATATAGAGTCCGCCCTAGAACCTGCCACTATAATTGATGAAAAAAGTGATGATGATCTCCCCGTTGTCACAGAAGATGGAGAAGATTCTCTTGGAGACGAACTTTCACTTGATGACGAAGAGCTCAATCCTTTTGGTGACAAATGGGAACAATAGCTTTATTATCCTAAAATTTTTGCTACAATAGAGTTCTGATGTCTCGAAAAAAGGTCAGGATTCATCACATAAAGGCCGGCTTATTGCTCATTGGCTCTTTTGTGCTGATTGCCATAGGTTTGTCTGCCCTTTGGGTCGCCACCCTCAAAATCCCAGATTTGAGTTCATTTCAAAATCGTAAAATTGTCGAATCAACGAAGATCTATGATCGCACCGGAACAGTCCTACTCTACGATACTGGAACAAATACAAAATCAACTTCCATTCCTCTAGCATCTATCTCCCCATATATACAAAAAGGCACAATCGATATAGAAGAGTCAAATTTTTATAACAATATCGGTGTAGAACCTACCTCTATTTTTCGAGCAATTATCGCCACCTCCCTATCAGGTAACTATGGCCAAGGAGCATCTACGATAACTCAGCAAGTCA
>CAYNZR010000085.1:0-2764 GCA_964401785.1 uncultured Candidatus Saccharibacteria bacterium | reverse complement strand
CTGATGTGTCAAAATTGGACCCTTCTGATATCAAGGCATCAATGACAGCACTTCGTGATGATGTTGAGAGGAGAGTCAATACCTTTGGTGTAAGTGAACCTCTAGTATATACAGAGGAGGGGGCATCTTTGAGTTCAAAAGAGAGTGCGTATAAACTCATTGTTGAAATGCCGGGTATAACAGATCCAGACAAAGCGGCAGCAAGTATCGGAGCAACTCCAAAGCTCGAATTTCGTGTAGCTACAGCAGAAGCAATGAAAGCTTTTGAAGCCAAGATCCCTTCATTTACATCGACTACTACTCAAGAGAGGGAATATATAGCACTGTTCAAACAGACAGAACTAAACGGTACAATGATTGGCCGTGCTTCATTAACTTTTGACCCAACTACAAACGCTCCTCAGGTCGGTCTTACATTCAATTCAGATGGTAGAAAATTGTTTAGTGAATTGACCAAGACTCATGTTGGTGATTATATTGGTATTTTCCTAGATGACCATCTTATCCAAGCTCCAGTTGTCCGTGAAGAAATTCCAAATGGCCAAGCAGTCATAAGTGGCGGTTTCACTTTGGAAGAGGCACAGACTCTCGTCAGAAATCTTAACTTCGGTGCTCTACCTGTTCCGATCAAACTTATCTCCACACAAACTATCGGTCCATCTCTAGGTGCAGAAGCGGTCAATGGTGGTATCAAAGCCGGCCTCATATCTTTTATGATTATCGCTATCTTCTTGATCATCTGGTACAGACTTCCTGGTTTGGTAGCGGTGATTGCTCTCGGTGTTTACACAGTTATTATGCTTGCATTGTTCAAGCTTATACCAGTGACTCTTACAGCTGCTGGTATTGCTGGCTTTATCATTACTATCGGTATGGCGGTAGATGCGAACATTCTTATTTTCGAGCGCATGAAAGAAGAGTTGGCGCGAGGTCGTGGCATCTGGGATGCAATGCACGAAGGATTTGCTCGTGCTTGGTTATCGATCCGTGATTCAAATATCTCAAGTATTATTACTGGATTTATCTTGTACAAGTTTGGCAGTACGTCAGTTGTTACAGGATTCGCATTGGTATTCATCATCGGTGTTCTGGTAAGTATGTTTACAGCAATTACCGCTTCGAGGATTATGCTTTATGCTATTTCTCCTAGTCGCACGACAAGATGGAGTACTTTCTTTATTAGTAATGGTTTTGGTAATTGGAAATCTTAGATTTAATTTTGCTAGATTACCTAATTGGTGAGTTGTCGGATTTAAGATTTTAGATTTAAAATTTAACTTTACAAACATGTGGATTATAAAAAACAGAGCAATATTTTACACCTTCTCGATCATTCTTATCGTTGCTTCTTTCTTTGCTTTTGCAAAATGGGGGTTGAATTACGGCATTGATTTTACTGGAGGTACACTCATCGAAATTAGTTATTCAAATGAAAGACCAGCTCAGGCAGATATACTGAGTTCCATTTCTGCAATCGATGCAAAAGCGTCAGTAAGACCAGCGGGTACAGATAGTTATATAATCCGAATGAAACCTATCGATCAGACCGAAAAAGCAACAGTTTTGGAGGTTCTCAAGATTTCTTCTTCTATGGATGAGGCAAATATTTCAAATAGTCAAAATGCAAGTACCAGTGTTGCAAGTCTCAAAACATTTGATTCTATTGGACCTATCTTGGGTGCAGAGTCATTGAGGAAAGCTTTGGTATCTATTGTCTTGGTCATTTTGGGAATAGTTTTGTTCATTACTTTTGCTTTTAGGAAAGTTTCAGAGCCGGTCTCATCATGGAAATATGGTTTGGTCGCTATCGTTGCTCTCGTTCATGACGTTATTATTCCAACTGGCGTCTTCTCAATCTTGGGTCACTATGCTGGTTATGAGATCGATACACTATTCGTCACCGCTATCTTGGTTATTCTAGGTTTCTCTGTTCACGATACTATCGTGGTCTTCGATCGTGTTCGAGAAAATCTCAGGAATTATTCTGCAAAAAAACCTTTTGTCGAGGTGGTTGGCGAAAGTATCAATCAGACTTTGGTCCGTTCGGTCAATACTTCTCTTACAACACTCATAGCTTTGCTGGTATTGTATTTCGTCGGCGGTTCTGCGACCGAACATTTCTCTCTAGCTTTGATTATTGGTATCGCCGCAGGTACATATTCATCAATCTTCGTCGGTTCTGCTCTGTTGGTCACAATCGAAAAGTGGGGGAAAAGAAATAGGATATAAGGATATTCTTTATCTCTATTATTCCATAATAAAGACAGCGAGTTTAACGTCCATATGAAAATACGAGAAATTGAAAAGGAACCAGATGTTCCAGGATTGTCTATGGAACAAATTAAGATTATTACAGATCTCTGTTTTCGCACAGATGATGTGTTGGAGCCAGTTGACCTTATATTTGTTTTTGGAAGTTATAATCACGTACAAGAGTTGGTAGATATAATCTCAGATCTTTTATCAAAAAAACTTTCTGCTAAGGTCTTTATTGCTGGGGGTTTACCAGATTATGTGGATAGTGCAAAATTAAAAAAAGCAGAAAGTCAGCTGGTGTTAGATTTAATTGACTCGCAAAAATTCAAAGGAGTTAAATTTTACACTGAAGATAAATCATTACATACAACTGGAAATGTTATTGAAGCATTAAAAGTACTAGATTTTTCAATGTATAAAAAGATTATATTTATATTTAAATCACACGCTTCAGGAAGGGGGTATTTAACTTTAAAGAAATATTTACCTCAGACGAAACTCATTCAGG
>CAYNZR010000084.1:565-2883 GCA_964401785.1 uncultured Candidatus Saccharibacteria bacterium | reverse complement strand
AACACAATATCTGTATATTATATGCAGTGTGGCTGGGTTCGATCTCCCGCCAGTCGGTGGTCTACGATGCTAAACCGCCATGCTGTTGCCACACGGGAAGGTGAAATCCCTTCGTCGCTGCAGCCACGTTTGGCTTGCGTGCGCAAAAAACGGATTGGCTCGCAAGGGTCAATCACGACATGAGGCTGAAATATATTTGAGGCCACATGAATTACGCCAGCTGTGCATCCAGCTAGGCGTTTTTCTTTTATTTTTACTCTTGATATATTCTATAATTGTCAGGTATCTGCATAATTCCATTATTGACAATAACGTATATGTACTATATAATACTCCTAGAGCGGTGAAGTGTAAGTAACCGCACAACCAAAACAAAACAGCATAAAAAGGACAGAACAGATGAAAGCTGAGCACATATGGATGTCTCAATGGAGGATGACTAGTTGGTGGCAAAGCCTTCGCGGAAATGTAGATGACTGGATTGGTATCTATAACGATACCCTTCATCTATACACCTGGTACGGTGAACCCGGCACAAGAATCACCCCGCCCATGAGATTGCAACACTTCTCATTCAAAAAGGTGGCTACCCATTCACCACAAGGATCATTCCAAGTGGTTCATGGTGGTCATAGGCTAACACTACAAGGAATTAGTGTCGGAACGGCCGAACTTATCCTGCTCTCGTCAGTCCGAACTGAGACTCCAAGAGTTATCAGTCTACGCCCAAAGCATATGGTCTTCATGACTAAGTGCGGGGGTCGATTCTACTGGAAGTTCCAGTACATGGATTTGCCGGAAACGGTACTCCAAGAAGTTCGCCCTGTTTGTTGCGGTTGGTAGTTGTCAGGTCAGAGTCGTTTGCATGATGAAGTATCATGTTGTATTTTCAAAATTTTGAAAATCAAATCAAAATGGTGAAAATACTAAAACAGGGCGATATCGCATTTGATATCGCTTTTCTGTTTATGGTGGAAAGATTTTAGATTTGAGATTTTAGATTTGAGATTCTAAATCCCCTCCATCTTCAACTCTTCCACCGCCCTTTTTGCCTCTTTGGAAAGCTTCCTCGGCATATCAACATTTAATTTAATGAACAGATCCCCTCGCTTACCACCACCCATTGGTACACCTTTGCCTTTGACGCGAAGGATATCTCCATGATTTGAACCTTCTGGTATAGAAATGATCAAGTCTCCATCGAGAGATTTGATAGTAACTTCACCACCAATGATCGCTTGGGTTAATTTAATTTTCTGATCAATTGAGAGATTGTTACCCTCTTTTCGAATATGACTATGAGCTTTGACGTGAATCTTTACGTAGAGATCACCACTTTGCCCAAAAGGAATAGCTTCGCCCATACCTGTAAGCCTCATAGATTGACCATCTTCGATACCTGCAGGAATTTTTATTGAAATTTCTTGAGCGCGATCTTTGACTCCGGTGCCATGACAAGTTCCACATTTCATAGATGGAATCTGGCCCTGACCATGGCAATGATCACAAACCTTGGTTGTATTTACAACACCGAGAAATGATCTTCGTGCTTCATTGACTCTACCTTTACCACCACAGACATCACACTTTTTGAAACTAGAATTTTTCTCTGCCCCACTTCCATTACAAGTAAGACACTTTGAGTTTTTTGTTACCAAAATATCTTTTTCTGTACCAAAAATAGATTCTTCAAATGTAATAAGCATATCAACCGAAATATCTGCCCCTCTGTTCTGAGCACTTCGGCCACCCGCCCGACCTCCACCAAAAAAATCTCCGAAAATGTCTCCGAGGTCGAATTCAAAACCTTGACCACCCTGCCCAAAACCAGAAAAGTCAAATCCACCAAAGCCTCCTTGACCACCGAATCCACCGAAGCCTGATCCGCCATTGAAACCAGCTCCGCCCGGTCCTGCCGAACCATATGTATCATATTGCTGTCTCTTTGTATCATCAGACAGCACAGAATAAGCCTCGCTAGCCTCTTTGAACTTTTGCGATGATGTAGGGTCGTTTTTTGTTTTGTCAGGATGGTGTTCGTGAGCCAGCTTCCTAAAAGCCTTTTTTATGTCATCTTTTGAGGCTGATTTGTCCACACCTAGTATTTTGTAGTAGTCTTTCATTTTGTTTATCTCGAGGCGAGGCCTCGAGGAGGTATTTATAGATCCTCGATCGCTTTCCCCTTATATTTCAACAAACATAAGAGGAAAGCTTCGAAGATCCTTCGCGAGCGGCCTCGCCTCGCGAAATATTATTTCTTCTCTTTAAACTCCGCATCCTTTACATTATCACCTCCTTCTGAACCTGTATTGTCTCCG
>CAYNZR010000084.1:0-555 GCA_964401785.1 uncultured Candidatus Saccharibacteria bacterium | reverse complement strand
ATTCATATACTGACCAATCTTCTGAATCTCTGTAGATAACATTTCTGTTGCAACTTTTATGGTTCCAACATCAGGCGTACCAGCATCCTTCGCAGTCTTCAATGCTGTAACCTTTTCTTCTATAGACTTCTTAACATCAGCAGGCACTTTATCTCCAGCATCCTTGAGAGACTTCTCTGCAGTGTAGATCAACTGCTCAGCAATATTCTTTGCTTCAACCACCTCATGCTTTGCTTTGTCCTCTGCTTCATGAGCAGCCGCTTCTTGTTTCATTTTTTCTACTTCCTCTTTTGATAGACCAGATGAAGCAGTGATCTTGATAGAATTTGCCTTACCTGATGCCTTATCTTTTGCAGTAACATTGAGAATACCATTTGCATCAATATCAAATGTGACTTCAACTTGTGGCATACCACGAGGTGCAGGTGGAATACCATCTAGAATAAATCGACCAAGAGACTTGTTGTCTGCAGACATCGCACGTTCACCTTGTGTGATGTGAATCTCAACAGATGTCTGATTGTCAGCTGCGGTCGAGAAAGTCTGCGAACGCTG
>CAYNZR010000083.1:0-2891 GCA_964401785.1 uncultured Candidatus Saccharibacteria bacterium | reverse complement strand
GAGTCGTTGAAATAAGCCGGAACAGTGATGACCGCTTCAGTTATTTTTTCTCCAAGTCTTGCTTCGGCATCATTCTTGAGTTTTTGTAATATCATCGCCGAGACTTCTTCTGGTCGTAGCCACTTACCTGACATGTTGACTTCGATACCGCCTGTTGCAGACTTGCGAACTTCGAAAGCAACATTCTTTATATCCTTTTGTACGCCTTCATCGTCAAAGTTGTGACCCATGAAGCGTTTGATCTGGAAGATTGTATTCTTTGGATTAGTTACAGCCTGTCTCTTTGCGAGAAGACCAACCAATCGATCGCCTGTTTTAGATTGGGCTACAATCGAAGGTGTTGTACGCGCACCTTCAGCGTTTTCTAGGACCTTCGGTGTACCAGCCTCCATAACGGCCACTGCCGAGAAGGTTGTTCCTAGGTCTATTCCTATAATTTTAGACATGGTTTTTTTGGTTAATAATTTTAATTTTGTAATTTGGTTTTACCGAGGTGCAACCTCGGCGTTGAGCGGTTTTATAGACATTGACAATTCTGCTAGTTATGCTATAATACAATTAGGTGAACGCTACAATTCTCATCATCTTCACAATCCTCGCTTTTTCCGTTTACATCTTAGCGTATTTGTGGGGATTCAGACGATGCAAGAAGTGTCTAAGCTGGTCGGTTTGGCTTCATGTCGACACCTCTTATGATGACCATCGACCGAATCTCCGTTTCATCACCGAGAGCTACAAATGCTCGAGGTGTGGCAACTGCAGTAAGTCTGCAGCCAGAGTCGAACGGATTAGGTAAAGTAGAAGGCTCAGGATGACACCTTCAAACATAGCAAGTCATCCAATTGGCAACCAACACAACGGTTGCCTTTTCATTTGCGAATCATAGCTTTTGAGTATTGACATGACCAATGCAAGTTGATTTACTTAACTCAGAAGGACATTCACCCTATGAGTCAACGAAAAATTCTGGATTTGAATCAAGGCATGATTTTCCATGGACTAGAGATCCTCAAGGCACATATCCTGATCTCTAGGAGGAGAGGTGAAACTGAGGAAATGGCAGCCTATGAACGGGAAATCAGAGACATTCAGTCATCCTGCAGACACTCCAACGGAAAACTGCAGAATGGCCGGATCGTTTGCCCTGATTGCCAACTTGGTCAGGTCTTACAATCTCTCAACTGAATCCTCCGCACGACATAGGCGACCAATGCAACGGTCGCCTTTTCAATTACCGAGGTGCAACCTCGGCGTTGAGCCGTATTTTAACTTTTAAAGAACAATAGTAACTTTTGTAATAGGGAGAACTAGCGAACAAAAGATGGAGCTCTCGTTGGTTGACTAGTAAAAAAATAAAGCTCGGTATAAGGAGAAACTACTGGAATGAATGGAGAGACGTAAGCAGTAACAGGTTTTGTATCTGAGCAGACGATGGGCAGACAAATAGAACCATCGGCTACCTCTCCAGCAAGAAGTTTGACCGTGCTTGAAATAGGTTCTACTGAGAGCAGATGACCACGAACCTCACCATCTACGACAGCCACAAAGAAATTGAGACGGAACTGACGTCCGCTAACATCGGTGAAGATTCGAGAGATGAATTGTGGTCGACTAAGTGATGTGATCATATTTACACTTCATATTGTAAGTCATTTTCAAAAAATTTCAAGCACCTTTCCGCGAGGCGAGGCCTCGCGAAGACAATTCCTCCACCTACTTCCGACACCTCATAACAAATGCAGGTGGCAAATTCAAAAGTTCAAATGATATAGATACCTCAGGAAAGACCTTTTTGATAGATTTGTAACCAGCCAGTAGGTACTCGAACTGGACAAACATTCCGTCATTTGAGAGGCATTTTTTGGCTTCAGAGAGGATTTTACCGTTGACCTCTCGACTAAAATGTCCCAGCGGTAACCCAGAAACTATATAATCCACTTTTTGATACCCATTCTCCTCTAGATACAGAGACATGTTGCAAGCATCACCATTATACAATTTAAATCTTTTGTCTTTAATTTTGTCACTGAGATAATCTGCGAATACTTTATTTTTTTCAATTGAAATAAGGAGACCATCTTTCGGTAGCAATCTCAAAATCTCTTCGGTAAAAATTCCAGTTCCCGGTCCCAATTCTATTATTACTTTGCCTTTCATTTTATCGATCATCCTTTTTGCCAAAAATTTCGTGCTCGGCAAAAAAGCACCCGTCGTAATAAAGTGACACGAAGCTTGGCTAAGAAATTTTTTTATATTATCCATTAACTATTTTTTCCATTCGCCAACTTTGACTTTTGGCGGTCGCATCGGTCTACCGTTCAAGGTGTAACCTTTTTGTAGTACCGCCACAACCTTGTGATCATCTGCTTCTGTTTCAACAGGGACATATTCGGTTGCCTCGTCGCGATTTATATCAAATTTTTCACCGAGAGGATTGATCTCGACTAGACCACTATCCGCGAGAACTTTTTTTAATTGAGTATAAATATACTCGACTCCAACACGCCAGTTTTTGTCGACTTTCTCCCATGATTCTTTGTTTCCTATTGCCATGTCGAAACTTTCGAGTACAGGCAACAAACCGTCGATCAGACGTTCATTGGCAAATTTCATGAACTCTTGCCTATCAGCTTCATCCCTCTTGCGCGCATTGACGAGATCAGCTTTTGCTCTTTGCCAACCGGTCAGATATTCCATTCTTTCCTTTTCAGAAATCTTGAGTTTTTCCTTCAATTTTTTGACCGCTTCAAGAGCAGTTTCTTCTGCCACAACAGAATCGTCGAGGGTATCGGCGTCGTCTTGGATCGCAACTTCTTCATCCTCTCTGACTATATCGTTTTGATTTTCATCATTTTTATTCATGTTTCTATATTATCGGAAACCTTACCGAG
>CAYNZR010000082.1:0-2911 GCA_964401785.1 uncultured Candidatus Saccharibacteria bacterium | reverse complement strand
AAGCACGATATCTAGGAGTACCAGTCTTCCCAAAGACTCAGACTCAAAAATACGCTATGCGTCTGCAACGCAAGAGTAAGACTATGGCAAGACGCGGTGCCAAGAGTGAATACGGTAAGCAAATGATGGAAAAGCAAAAGGCACGCTTTAGTTATGGTGTCGGTGGTAAGCAGTTCACAAACTATGTCAAGAAAGCCCTAAAGACTACTGGTGACAATGGCAAGAACCTCCTCTCATTGCTCGAAAGTAGACTAGACAATACAATGGTCCGCGCTGGCTATGCACCGTCACATTCAGCAGCACGTCAGATGGTTTCGCATGGTCATATTGCAGTCAACGGTGTGAACGTTCGTGTTCCATCACATCAGGTTCGAGTTGGTGATACATTGACTATCCGTGAAGGTAGTAAGAGCAAAGTCATTTTCTCAAAATTGGATGAACAATTGAAGTCAGTTAAGCATCCAAATTGGATGAGTGTCGATGAAAAGACAAAAACAATCAAGATTATCGGTAAGCCTGTAAATGAATCGACTGATCTTCTGTTCGACGTAGGGGCAGTGCTAGAGTTCTATACACGCTAGACATTATTTAATTTTAATGTATTATTATTATTCTATTTTTATAATATAAAAAACATGACCTACGACGTTGTTTTACCTTCAAAACCAAAAGTCATCCGCGAAGACAAAATTAGCGGAGTCTACGAAATTGATGGCCTATATCCTGGATATGGTCACACATTAGGCAACTCACTTCGCCGTATTATCCTGTCATCACTGCCAGGTACCGCTATTACAAAGGTCAAGATCGCTGGTGTAGAACACGAGTTTTCTACTATCGATGGAGTCAAGGAAGATGTTATTACCATTCTTCTAAATTTGAAGAAAGTACGTATTCGCCTCGATACAGATGAGACACAGGTTATAACACTCAAGGCAAATGGCGTCAAAGAAGTCACTGCAAAGGATATCCAAGTCCCTGGACAGGCAGAAGTTCTCAATCCAGATCTTCACATCGCTTCTCTTACTGAGAAATCAGCAGGACTAGATATTGAGCTTACTGTCGAAAAAGGTCTAGGTTATGTCTCCAAGGAAGTCATTCAGAAAGACCGTGTAGATATCGGTTCTATCACTCTTGATGCTGCTTTTACTCCTATTCGTAAAGCAAATTATGAAGTCGAAAATATGCGTGTTGGCGATCGTACAGACTTCAATCGTCTCCGCCTTTCTATCGAAACTGATGGCACAGTTACACCTCATGAAGCTCTAGAAAAGTCTATTACACTCATGATCCAACAGCTCAAAGCGATCGTTGGTTTCAAAGAAGAAGAAGTTTCTGCTCCAAACAACGAATCAAAATCAGACGAGGAGGCTGGTGAGATAAAGTCCGAGAAAAGAGGTGAGATTGATACCGAATTGTCAAAGACAAGAGTAGACACACTCGATCTATCACCTAGAACAATCAAGGCTCTTTCAAATGCCAATATCAGGACATTGGGTGGACTTTTCCGCAAAAAGGAGTCCGATATTATGGATGTAGACGGTTTGGGAGCAAAGGGTATGCAAGAGATCAAGAAATTACTCGCTCAGTACGGAGTAACTTTGCGACAATAGATTTGAGATTTTAGATTTAAATTTTAAGATTATATGCGTCATCATTCAAACACAAGAAAATTCGGAAGAGAAAAGACACAACGTCAAGCTTTGATGCGTTCTTTGGTGCGCAACCTGATCCGTGATTCGAGGATAGAGACTACTACTGCCAAGGCAAAAGAACTTCGACCAATGGTAGAGAAGCTTATTACAAAAGCAAAGAATGACACTCTCTCTGGCCGAAGATTGATCAATGTTCGTATTCAGAATGAATCATTAACAAAAAAGTTATTTGATGTTGTTGCGCCAAAGTTCAAAGATCGAAATGGGGGATATACAAGGATTGTCCGTCTCCCAAATCGCGATTTGGATGGTAGTCCAATGTCACTTATAGAATTTGTATAAAAATATGAAATACACAATAGACGCACAAGGAAAAAAGATTGGTCGTATTGCAAGCGAAGCTGCTGCTCGTCTTTTGGGTAAGCATTCAACTAGTTTTGCAAAAAATGTAGTCAATGAAGACAAAGTCGAAATCATCAATGCAAGCAAAGTTGATGCAAGTGCGGCAAAGAAAGTCAAAGACAAATATGTAACATTTACCGGTTTTCGCGGAGGTCTCAATACCGAATCTTTGGGTGAACTTATCAATCGTCGTGGTATGACAGAAGTTTTCAAGAGAGCGATCACACGCATGTTGCCAGACAATAAGCTTCGCACACCAAGATTGAAAAATCTAACAATCAAAGAATAATTTTATGACACCTACAAAGCCAACAACAAAATATTTCGAAGCTGTCGGTCGCCGAAAGACTGCAATCGCTCGTGTTCGTATCGTTCCGGGCAAGAAGACAGGTTTTGAGATCAATGGCAAACCTCTAGAATCATACTTCCCAGTCAAAGAGATGCAAATAACAGCAGAGGAGGCTCTTGCGAATTCAAAAGCAGCAGAGAAGTTCCATGTCAGCGCAAAGATCGTCGGTGGTGGTATTTCTGCCCAGTCTGAGGCTCTACGACACGGTATAGCACGCGCATTGTTAGAATATGATCTTGCACTCCGTGGTACCCTCAAGAAGCTCGGTTACCTCCGTCGTGACCCTCGTGCAAAAGAGCGACGTAAGTTCGGTCTCAAGAAGGCCCGCAAGTCTCCTCAGTGGTCAAAGAGATAATTTTCGCGAGGCGAGGCCTCGAGATAAAAAGGGAGCTTCTGCTCCTTTTTTGTGGCTCATTACCGAGGTGCAACCTCGGCGTGCCGAGGTTGCACCTCGGTAAGGTTTCCGATAATATAGAAACATGAATAAAAATGATGAAAATCAAAA
>CAYNZR010000081.1:0-2924 GCA_964401785.1 uncultured Candidatus Saccharibacteria bacterium | reverse complement strand
GAACTGGTCGTGCTGCTGACGGTCATCGATCCGGCCGGGTAGTCCGGCTCGGATGGTGTGCGTCAGTGCGTGGGGAATCCCGCGAATCTAGATTCGGCTCTTGGTGATCTTCGCCGCCACCCACAGCGCGAACCACAGCCCGCCGCCGACAGCCAGCACGGCAAGCACGCGCTCGACCATGCCGCCGATGGGCAAGGTCGTGACCAGCCACAGCGGCACCGACATGCAGCCGATGCACCATGCGATCAGCAGCACGAACAGGGCCGTAGCGGTCAGGATGTCAAGGGCTTGGCGCAACCACGTTCCCAAGGTCTGGCGGGCGATCCGGCGTCATTTCTCCGGGTCTCCACCACCAATCATTGCCGAACTCGCGGATGGTACGCGAACGCATGCCTTGCAGGTACCCTGGGTTCAGGGCTTCCTGCGCCTGCTGCACGATCATGTGATCCGTTGCCGCTTTGGTGAACCAGAGGTTTGAGCCGGGAACGAAGCCCTTGGCGATGTTGAGCGCCTTGGCTGCGACCTGCGGATCTTTGCCGGCCGCAATCTTGCCCGGAGCCTGCGCGATGAACGTCGCGATGTCGGCGATTGAGCCGATGGTCGGCCCGGCCACGGCCTCTAGCGGGCCGGTCCCGTAGCGCGTCGTCCCGGACTGGCTGAACAGGAAATCACCGTACAGGCCGAGACTTCCACCCTTGAGGAACGCGGCGGCCCAGAATTTCCAGTTCGGTACGCCGTCTTCGTCGAACATCGGCTGCGGGTCTTTGCCGGCCAGCAGTTGTTGCACCTGAATCATCATCGCGCCGGCCAGCGTCATCGCCACTGGCAACGCGGTCATGAATGCAACCTTACCCTGCACCGTGGGGCGCGACAGGCCAACGTCGAGGATGCGGCTGAACTGCGTGATCGGGAACGCCTTGAACTGCCAGAAACTGCGCGTCAGGTCGTCGCGCAGGTTGCCGCGTTGCAGCCCGCCGTGCATCATGGCTCGCTCTGACCAGCCGGGTTCGATTACGGCAACGTGAGATTCTGACGTGACAGCGCCCAGCAGCTTTACCATCGCATCGCGCCGGGTCGTGGCAGGGTCGGCAAACCCCGCAGCGGTCAGGTCCGCGTCCGGGATCTTCATTACTGATTCAGGCGTCAACGCGGCATCGTTGCCATAGCCGATGTCGTCCAGCTTCGCCAGTTTCCACACCCTCCAATCGGCCTCTGTGATGCCGTAGGACTGCAACAGGCGCATGTCCTGCGGGCCAATGTTTGAGAAGTCCTTCTTGGTGACGACATGCCCCAGCGTGTCCATCGCCGTGAGGGCCCACGCGCCGCGCCGCCACTCGTTCACCGCCGACATGCCGCTGATCTGCATCACGCCGTTCGCCAGTTTGGACGTGAGCGAATTCGAGCCGAGTTCGTCGCCGAAGCGGGACATCGCCTGCGTCATGTAGTCCAGCATCATGCCGTTCTGGCGCAGCGCCATGCGATCGGCGGCATTGCTTGGGTTCATCAACCTGATTTCGTTGTGCCAGCGCTGGAAGTCGGGCAGGTTGTTCACTCGCCCGATGGCCTCGAACATCACCTTGTCGCCGATCAGCGATGCCCACATCGCCGATCCGAGCTTGCCCGCCGTGTTGAGGTTGCGCAGCACGTCGAAGGTGCGCGCGACGTTTCGATTGGCGACGGGAAGCGTGATGCCTGCGGCGTAGTTGTACAGCCGCTCCAAGCTGCGCAGTTCTGAGTCGATCTTGCCGATCGCCTGCGGGTTCGCCGTCTTGGCCTCCAGTTCCGCCGTGTCGCGCAGCAGGTTGAACATCGCGTTCGGATTCGAGCCAAAGTGCTCGACAAACCCGATGTCCTTCGCCATGGACTCGACATGCCCCATAAGGATGTCGGGCAGCGTCTTGTCGCCGAACTTCTGCCAGTATGCAATCTGCGCGTCGGCGTCCTTGAAGTGAATCTGCCGTTCTTCGGCGTGCCGGTTCGCCCGCGCGCCCTTCCCACGGAACTTGCCCGGCTCGATCTTGCTGGCGCCGCCGGTGGCAATGGTGGTCCACGCGTTACCAAGGAAGTCCTTGACTTCGGCATCGGTCATCGGGTTGCCGGCAAGGTCGGTATATTTGTCGCGGTTCACCAGCGGCAGAATGAAGTCAACCCACGCGGCGCGGTTCGTCGCTACGTCAGTGGTTGCGGGCTTGTCCATGATGGCCGCAGCGCGCGCAACCATGTCTTGACTGTGATGCTGCGGAAGCCCCCAATCCTCCAGCTTGCCGATCTTCCCGCCCTTGTCGTTGAACCACTGGCGCGAGTCCTCGGCCATCTTCAGCCACGCCTGCGCGCCCTTCCTAGCCAACGCATCGCCAGTAGGTTCGCCGTGCATTTCCTTGATGAGCTTGCGTGCGTCCTCGGGACGCTCCATGAACCGCATGAACGAAGGCCCCAGCGCCTCCCATGTGTCGGTGATGCGCGACTTCATGAACTGCGAAATGCCGAGCACGCGGCTTTCTAGACTGAACTGGTTTGCCTTGCCGTCCGGGTGGTTGACCAGCAGCCGGCGCACGGTTTCGACAGGGCCGAGCCCGGCCTTGCTCATGGCCTGCATTTCGGCCTGCCGGGTCGATGCCGTCTCGGCGTCCGCCACCACGCGGCGGGCCTTCAGGTCCGCATCGGCAATCATGCGTTCGGCCTCCAGCTCGGCGGCGCGCATCATCAGCGCGTCTGGCGTTGCCGTCCCTCCGGTTCCGGGCTGCACGTCGCCGCGCTTGATGGCCTGCGCCGTGGACTTGATGCGGTCGAATGCGTCCTGTACTTCATCGGCGGTCAACACCCGGCCGGCCGCCTTGTTCAGTGCAGAGATACAGCGGGTGAAGTCGCTCATACGCCCCCAAGCAAACAGGTTGCTGCCACGCGCATGAAGTCAACCGCGCGCG
>CAYNZR010000080.1:0-2950 GCA_964401785.1 uncultured Candidatus Saccharibacteria bacterium | reverse complement strand
GTATATTTTCCAACCTCTTTTGGATACATATGACGGAAAACATCGACATAGCCAGCACCCACAACTCTATCCAACCACGCGCGTTCGATAGGGAGGAAGCCGGTATTGTCTACATTTTCTTTTGGTCGGGCGAGGTCTATCTCAGTATGAGCAGTATTTACATCACCGCAAAAGATAATCTCATAGCCATCTTTGCGTAAATTATTTATATAATCCAAAAAATGATCGTAATATTCGAGTTTGAATTTTAATCTTTCTGGGCCACCGCCACCGTTGGGGAAGTAAACATTGAGTAATACAAACTTATCCAAACCATTTCCAAAGGCATTTTTATCAAAAAATAAGGCCAAAAATCGTCCCTCTTGATCATAATCTTGCTTGCCCATGCCATATTCGACTTTTTTTGGCTCAACTTTGCTATATACGGCCACGCCACTATATCCTTTACGACCTTTTGAATGATCAAAATATGAAAAATAACCAACAGGCTTTCTAACAGCATACTCTAACTGTTCAGCCTCTGCCTTTACCTCTTGGATGCAATAAATATCAGGCGACTCACTCAAAAACCAATCAAAACCACCTTTTTTAATATTGGCCCGAAAGCCGTTGACGTTCCAAGATATTATGCGCATGAAGGGATTATAGCATTATTTGCCGAGGTGCAACCTCGGTAATTAGCCAACCGCCTTTTCCCAAAGATTGTTGAATAAGGAGAGATAACTCGCCACAAAAGCCATGTTTTTTATTTTAATTGCTGTTACTGGAGTATTTTTTGTTGAATAGATAATATTTAGAACAACACCAAGTTCTGGATAAATATGAACGCCTGCGGGATTTTCTTGGTCTGCTGGTAAGTATCGGACATCATATATCTTTTCGGCATCGACATAAGATTGAATTATCTCTCTTTGCAAGTCGTATCCGATCATCTTTATTGATATCCCACGAGAATGGGCGACTTTGTGGTATTTTTTCCATATAGGAATCATCGTAGCATCCATAAACTCCTCGCCACCTGTACCTAGGACGTACTTGGTTGAATATTTCGGCATCATACTAATGAGACCAGTCAACAGTGAAAGATACTCATCATTGCCCTCGTGAATTGTTATTTCTTGTTTATTACTACCAATTCTCTGACTCAAAGACTGGACTATATTGTCTGCAATCCTCTTTTTCTCATCAAATTCTGTCAACAATACTGATGGTTCAACTGCAGAAAAGGTCTTTTTGCCCTTAATCTCCTTGACTTCGACCAGCTTACGACCAATCAGATGATCCAACGACGTATATACGACGTTTCTATGAAGGCCCGTAGAGGCAATAATCGGTCCAGCACTAGAAGTTCCCATATCTATCAGTTTCAAGTAAACCACTGCATCATTTGCCAAAAAACCTATCTTTTGTAGTTCCAAAATATCGTTATTTATAGCCATATTCTATATATTAGCACATTTTGTCACCCTGTCTAGTTGACAAATAAGATACACTATGCTATACTTATAGCAGAAAGTCAAAAAAGGAAAAAATATGATTACGATTCGTGAGATACTTAACAACCTGTCGGCTGCAGGGATGTTCGCACTGACCAGTCTGGTGTGGATCGCATGTTGTCTGGGAATCTTGGTACTTTACAGGATAACAGGAAAGTTGCCGGGGGATGACCACGAAAATCCACTTGTCAACATTGCAGGGTATCTGCTAACCATTGTAGGATTCGGTACTCAGCTGATGTCCGTTATAGCACTTGGGAAGTGCGTGTGTGATATGCTAGATCGAATCTAGTAAGCGAGGGGCTGGTCGAATCGACCAGCCCTTTTTTATTGACTAATAGATAAAACCCCAAATAAAAATTGTTTTACTGAGGTTGCACCTCGGCAATTACCCCCGCTTTTTATTATGAAACAACTTATGAACCCTTTTGAGCTCTGAATCTGTAATGTGCGTATATATCTGCGTTGTACTTATATTTGAATGACCCAAAAGCATCTGCACAGAACGCAGATCGGCCCCATTTGATAGTAGGTCAGTAGCAAAACAGTGGCGAATGACATGGGGTGTTACTTTCTTCGAAATACCAGCCTTTATGGCGCACTGTTTGATAATTCTCTGAACCGAACGCGAATCAAGAGCCATATCGCCACCTTTTGCTTCTTCACGATTCATTCTTACAAACATTGCATCGTCTATATCAGTTCTTTTATTCAAATATTCTTTCACTGCCTTTCTAGCCTCTGGAGAAATGAAAACCACGCGGATTTTCTCACCTTTTCCGCGAATAGATAGTTCATCAGAATCAATATCTACATCTCTAGACAGGGAACAAAGCTCAGATACACGCAAACCGGTCGAAAAAAGTAATTCTAGTATAGCTTTATCACGCAAAGACTTGAGATCTTCGCCGTTCGAGGAATTCATCAACCTTTTTAGCTCATCACTAGAAATAAGGTCGAGAGGACGCTCGCCAACCTTGGCCAATTCTATATGTTCAGGAGAAAGCGACTTGATTCCTCGCTTTGCCAAGAATTTCAAAAACGATCGCAGTGCAATGAGGTAATAATTTTGAGTTTTTTTCTTCAAAGTTTGCTTTTCAGCTCGATTATTACCAGGCTGACGATTGAGCCATAGATGGAATTCGCGGACAACTCTATCGGTAATATCTTCGGCATTCTTGACCTTGGTATATGCAATAAAACGGCTCAAATATTGGTCGTAATTTCGCACCGTGTTCAACGATCTACCTTTTTCAATCTCAACATATTCAAGAAAATCTTGTTTTGCTTGGGAGATATTGTGCGACATGGATTTATTATAACGTTGAAATACAATGAATACCAATTTTCATAATTATGATCCATAAATGCCCGATACCTTGCGCCAATTTTTCATTCGTGCTATGATGTTGCTCATGTTAACCCCAAGACAAAAGACCAAGATAATCAAGGAA
>CAYNZR010000079.1:0-3068 GCA_964401785.1 uncultured Candidatus Saccharibacteria bacterium | reverse complement strand
TAGAAAAATCAATGTTTCGAGGTAGAGCAGAAATCCGACTTCGAGTGGAGGAGATACATATTGTATAGATCAGATTATTTTGTTTCTATTCATCTTAATTTTTTGTTTGAGTATGATAGATGTCCGACATATGCATTTTTGCTATACTAGTTTTTATGACAAATATAATTTTTACTGATGGATCATCGAGAGGAAATCCTGGGCCTGGTGGTTGGGGAGCGATTGTCGTTTTGCAGAAGTCTGACATATGTATAGAGCTTGGAGGTAGAGAAGATAATACAACCAACAATCGCATGGAATTGGAGGGTGCGATAAATGCTTTGGCAAAAGTAGAAGGTGATAGCGAGAATATCGTCTACACCGATTCATCATATTTGATAAATGGAATAACCAAGTGGGTTCATGGTTGGCAGAACAATGGTTGGAAAACAAAAACCAAAGAAGAAGTTTTGAATAAAGATTTGTGGTTGCGTTTGATCGAAGTTTGTGAAAACAAAAAAGTAGATTTCAAATATGTTGGTGGTCATGTCGGTGTTGTTGGTAATGAAAGATGTGATATTATCGCAACCTCATTTGCAGATAATGTAAAGATAGACCTTTACAACGGTCCTCTTTCGGGTTATCCAATAACAAATGTTACGAATGTTTCACACGATTTTGTAAAGGCTGATGACAGGAAAAATAGTAAATGACATTGAAAAAAGCCAGCATTTTCTTATGTTAGTGCTGTTGGTGGCAAAGTCATGATTCATTCAAATTGGACTGATTGTGAAAAGAGAGTGAAAGGGGTCAAAGGTGCGCGCTTCAAAAAAGCTTTGACGAGAGAAGAACAGGAGAGTTTGGTGAAGGAATTTTCGCGAGGCGAGGCCTCGAGGAGTAATTGAAGGTTCTCTGACGAATCTTGGTCACATTTTTGAAGACAACTCCTCGAGGAGTTGTCTTCATTCTTTTTTGAAACTTTTTTTATCAGGATTTTATCTTGAGTCTGTACAATTGCCTGATGAACAAAAAAAGTTATATTTTTTGGAGTCTTCTATTTTCTCTTGCAATCTTGCGTTTATGGCAGTCATCATACAGTTCACATCCCAATCTTGATAATTGTCTAAAACAAAATGTTATTGGCTCGGGCAAGATTGTGAGCGAGCCCGAAAAAAAAGAATCAGGTCAGATATTTGTAGTTATTGCGGATCAGATTATAAAAAAAGTTGATTTGTCTAACTGTGGTGGAAATATTCAGATCAAAGTCAAAACCAAACTCTATCCGGATTATTCTTTTGGTGATCGAGTTTCATTTGAAGGAAAAATACTTGAACCGGCAAATTTTGCAAGCGATAGTGGGCGTGACTTCGATTATGTTGGTTATCTCGGAAAAGATAATATATATTTTGAAATTAAAAGCGCAAAAATAATCAAGTTAGGATTAGATAGTCAGGGTGTGGGGAGCGATAGTCAATTTGGAAATGTATCTTTGATTACATTGCGCGAAAACTTTGTCGCCAAGCTCTTTTCTCTTAAAAAATCTTTTATCACTAGTCTTGAGAGGAATCTCGGTGAACCTCACTCGGCTTTGGCAGGAGGTCTTGTTGTGGGAGAGAAGTCAGCTCTCGGAAAACAATTGTTAGATGATTTCAGAAAAGTTGGCTTGATCCATATTGTAGTTCTTTCTGGTTACAACATTACGATTGTAGCGGATGCGATGCGTCGACTTCTTTTATTCTTGCCTAGAGTATGGGGGATATTTTTTGGTGGTCTTGGTGTTGCTATTTTTGGAATCTTCGTTGGTGGTGGGGCTACGGTTGTGCGATCATGTCTAATGGCCGGTATTGCACTTACTGCGGACTTGGCTCGCCGTGATTATGATGTACTTCGTGCACTCATCTTCGTCGGTCTTATTATGCTCATTGAAAACCCAAAGATTCTTTTGCACGATCCTTCTTTTCAACTTTCTTTTCTTGCGACATTGGGTCTAATATTTCTTGCTAGTCCCATAGAAAATAAAATAGATTTTGTGACAGAGCGATTTGGGCTTCGAGGTATCATCGCTTCAACATTTGCCACTCTCATATTTGTATCGCCATACATTCTATATACAATGGGGCAGATCTCGATCGTGGGAGTTGCTGTGAATATTTTGGTATTACCATTTGTACCTGTTACGATGTTATTTGTTTTTCTTGCGGGAATAATCGGAATGTTTTCTACTTTTGTTGCTGTACCTTTCGCTTGGGTGAGCTATTTCTTATTATCCTATGAACTTTTTACGGTCAATAATTTTGCGAAACTTCCATTTGCTTCGCTCAATGTAGGCCAATTTTCTCCGTGGTGGGTGGTAGGGTTTTATGGGTTCATAACCATTCTGCTCTATTTCAAATTTTTCTCGACTTTAGTCCAATTTAGATTTACAAAGAAATCTTCAACATAGTTTTTCTTGCCGGATGGTTGATAGTCGGCAACATACGAGTGTTCCCACATATCGAGAGCAAGTACGAGTGTACAATCTTGTAGCTGGCCCAAATGTTGTTCGTCCACCCATGCGTTGAGTAGGCGATTTTCTTTGCGGTCGTGGTATAGCATAGCCCAGCCGATGCCACGAGTGAGGGCGATGGCTTTGAAT
Organism: uncultured Candidatus Saccharibacteria bacterium; assembly: GCA_964401785.1. GTDB lineage: Bacteria > Patescibacteriota > Minisyncoccia > Phycocordibacterales > PALSA-1337 > C7867-002. The sequence continues at coordinate 454 of CAYNZR010000079.1, read as the reverse complement.
TCGGCAAGCCAAGCATCGTAAGAACCCCAGGTTTCGATGATGAGCTTCATGAGGGGTCCATCGCTAAGGGTTGTTGGACCACCTTCTAGAGAATCAAAATAGACTTCATGATTTCGCATACCGTTGTATTCGAAGCCAAATCGTCGGTTGACCTCTCCAAGCATATATGAATTCTTATCTGGATCTTGTTTTAATTCGGCGATCTTTTCGATTATCAAATTTGAATTTTTGACATAGCCAGCATAGAGCTTGAGGTGTTCTTCTATTGTTTTTGCAGAAATGCCTTTTAGATTTGGTAAAGTAAATGTTTTTGGGGTAAATTGTTTCATTTTTTGTATTTGATTAGGGGTAATGGCCTAATTATACGCTATTATGGTGTTTCCGCGAGGTGAAACCTCTAGGAGTTGTCTTCATTCTTTTTTGAAACTTTTTTTATCAGGATTTTATCTCCTGT
>CAYNZR010000078.1:0-3130 GCA_964401785.1 uncultured Candidatus Saccharibacteria bacterium | reverse complement strand
ACCTATTACCTTTTACCTACTACCTCTAACCTTGCATTCATCATGCCCTTGTTCAACCAACACTATAAATCTCTAAATAAATCACAAAAAGAGGCTGTAGATTCTATCGAGGGTCCAGTCATTGTTATTGCCGGTCCTGGTACTGGTAAGACTACTATTCTTACTCTAAGGATAGCAAATATACTAGAGAAGACCGATACTGCTCCAGAAAATATCCTCGCTCTTACTTTTACCGAATCAGGTGCTTATGCCATTAGAAAAAAGCTTGTTGATCTTATCGGTGCTTCTGCCTACAAAATAAACATCCATACTTTCCATGGTTTTGCTGAAAGGATTATCCAGCAATACCCAGATTATTTTCCTAGGATAATAGGTTCAAAGGTTATTACAGATGCAGAACAAATAAAAATTATAGAAAAATTGGTTCAATCAAAGGATATAGAATTATTGCGACCGTATGGTGACCCAAATTATTATGTTCGACCAATCCTATCTGAGATAAATAATTTGAAAAGGGAAAACATTTCTCCAAAAAAATTCTTACAAAGTATAAAAAAAGATATTGCCTTACAAAAAACTGACACCAAAGGCAATAAGGAGATTTCTGCAACAGAATTGGAAAAGAATAATAAGAGAAATAATAAAAATTTAGAATTGGCGCATATTTATGAACATTATGAATCAGCTCTTACCAAGGACAAGTATTATGACTTCAATGATATGTTGCTTGAGCTTATCGCGGTAATGGAGAAAGAAGATTCATTCAAATTAATTTTACAAGAAAGTTTCCAATATATTCTTGCTGATGAGCATCAAGATGCCAATGCGGCCCAAAATCGGATCTTGGAACTTCTATCGGATTTTCATCAATCACCAAATCTTTTTATTGTCGGTGATGATAAACAGGCAATATATCGTTTCCAAGGCGCGTCATTGGACAATTTCCTCTATTTCAAGGATAAGTACAAAGATGCCAAAATAATCGAATTAACACACAATTATCGTTCTCAACAGGGTATTTTGGATGCTTCACACAGCCTAATAAGCAAAAATCCAACTATTCCTGGTATGGACAGAGCGAAGCTAATCTCATTGCAAATCGGAAGCAAACCGATCTCAGTTTATGAATTTGCCAATAAAGAAAAAGAGCTTGAATATCTTGTCTATCTGATTAAGGACCTTACAAACAAAAGTTATAAGCTAGAGAATTTGGCTATTTTGTATAGGACAAATAATGAGGCTGAAGAAATTGCCAAGACACTAAAAAAAGCCAATATTCGCTATCGAATCGAATCAGATCATAATGTTTTGGATGAAATAGACCCGGCAAAATTGGTCATCATTTCAAAAGCAGTCAATGATATTTCATCTGATGAGAATCTAGCAAAAACACTACTTCTCAAAGAATTTGCATGCGACCCAGGATCGGTTTCAGTGCTATTTAATTATTCAAAAAAGGAGAAAATACCACTTTTTAGAGTTATTAATGATCTAAAAAAAGGCAACATTTCTCTCACTTTGGCTAAAGCTGATAAAGAAGATATACTTGCAACCTTTGATAAATTGAATAATTGGTCACGAGAAGCGCAGTATCAAAGTTATCCAAATTTACTTCAAAAAATCATAGAGGACATTGAGCTTATTCCTTCGATACTAAAAGAATCAGATTCACTCCCTAGACTTTCTGCTCTCGAGGAATTCTTCGGCCAAGTTACAAAGATCAGTCAATCAAAAAAGACTTTTTTATTATCGGATTTTGTCGATTATGTCGATGTTGTACTTGATCATGGTCTTGTTACAAAAAGAGGCTTTACCGATCATATAAATGGAGTTCGATTGATGACCGCTCATCGCTCAAAAGGGTTGGAATTCGATCATGTCTTTATTGTAAATTGCTTCGATGGTAATTGGGGAAATAGAAATAAACGCAATCTATTCCAAATACCTATAATCGATCAGGCTCGCGATGTGGGAAATATTGAAGATGAAAGAAGGCTCTTCTATGTGGCATTGACTCGAGCAAGAGAGTCCGTTCACATCTCATTTTCAAGAGTGGTTGGTGACAAAGAAGCGGTAGTAAGTCAGTTTCTTACAGAAATAGATGATGACTATATGATTTTTACCGAGCCAAGCTTGGTGCCAAGTGGTCTATACCCAGAAATTATAAAGAATAATAAAAAAAGCGACCTTTCTATTTTGGACCCTGATTTTGTTAGATCAAAATTTATTGGACAACCTCTATCTGTGACTCATCTCAACAATTATCTCGAATGTCCTTGGCAGTATTTCTTCGTCAATCTGATCCGCGTGCCTCAGGTCGAGACCAAACATCAAGTCTACGGTACGGCCATCCACAATGCTCTTCGCACCTTCTTCGAAGCTTACAAAGAAGAACGAGACTTGAGCAAGAAAAAGTTTTTGGAAATATTCGAGCACAATGTCATCGCTTCTCCGATGAGTCTTCAGGATAAGAATGACTCAATAAAAAAGGGTAAGAATGCTTTGTCTGGTTATTATGATGAATATAATGGTAGCTGGAATAGAAACCTATTTACCGAATACAGTATCAAAATTCCAAACTTCGATATTGATAGCAAAAATTCGATTACCCTCACTGGAAATCTAGACAAAGTTGAGCTTATAGATAGTCACAATGTATCTGTAATTGACTACAAGACAGCAAAACCAAAATCTAGAAATGAAATAGAAGGCAAAACAAAAGATGCAGACGGCAATTACAAAAGGCAACTTATTTTCTATCAATTACTTTTGGATTTGGAAGGGAAGTACAAGATGAATAGTGGCACAATTGATTTTATCGAACCCAACGATCGTGGCATATACAAAAAAGAGCAGTTTATGATAGAGAAAGAGGAAGTTGAAGCTTTGAAAGAAATTATCAAAAATGTTACAAAAGAAATAATTAGTCTAAGTTTTGTAGATAAATTTTGTGACAATAAAGAATGTAAATATTGTCAGTTGGCGAAGGTGATTGGGGTATAAGAAAAGGCCTCCAGCAAGTTGATATAGAGCTGTTTTATATGTGATAGACTTCTTTTTTTGACCTAATTCTATTTCAATAAACTCTCAATAAGTCCCGTAACCATCGCACTTGGCATTGCACCACTCA
>CAYNZR010000077.1:0-3136 GCA_964401785.1 uncultured Candidatus Saccharibacteria bacterium | reverse complement strand
TTGAGGGCACTTGTATATGAGCTAAGAGCAAATGGTATAACGAAAACCATAGCAACAAGAGGGAGTACAAGGAATACAACGGTAATTATAAGACTCCACATAAAATACTTGCGAGTTTTTTCGGTGGATACATATATAGCTTCGACTATCTTACGTTGTTCTAGAAGTTCATTTTTGATTTCATCATTATTCATATTTGTATTGTATCACGGATATAGCTTAGCCATACAGTATGCCTACTGTATGGCGGATTATGGTGAGCCTGCCTACCATATAAGCTACGAGAATATATTGTTAGTAGATTATTGTGTATAAATATTTGTGATCAATGATTGTGACGCTTTTTCAGTGTTATGTTATGTCGACTCATAACAAAGAAATCGTATCAAAAGGCGATAAAATCCTAATAAAAAATGTATAAAATTTTAGTGAAGAAAAGATGAAGAAATAATGAATTTTATTTATTTCATCTCCTTGAGATTTTGAGGAGTATCTATAACATATCCACGACCGGGGATATTTACTATTAGATTGACCTTCTTGCCCATATTTATCTTTATTCTAAGGTTTCGAATATGCGCCTCGACTGTATTTGAAAAAGGATTGCTATCTGCTGTCCAGACATGCTCCATAATGAGCGCTCTCGATAAGACAACTCCAACATTTTTTAGAAAGAATTCGAGTAGACTAAACTCTTTTCTCGTAACATGGATACGCTTACCATCTCGTTTGACTATGTGTTTTTCTGTATCAAGTTCCAAATCATGAACTTTTAGACAGGTGCTTTTTATCAGATTTGGTCTTCTTGATACCGCTTTCAATCTCATTGATAATTCTCGCAACGAAAAAGGTTTTTGCATAAAATCATCTGCACCGAGATCAAATGCTGACATTTTGGTTTCTAGGGTGTCATCAATTGTAAGAAAGATGATCGGGGTAGTCTTGCCAGATTGACGAACTTCTTTGCAGACAGTCAAACCGTCTTTTTTGGGAAGTGAATTGTCCAAAACGATAGCATCGTAGTCAAAAGATCTTGCCAAGAATGATCCATCAGCGCCATTTTCGGCGATTTCGACGACGTGATTTTCTGAAGACAAATTGGTCCTAATAGTCTCAGCCAAGGGCATATCATCTTCAACAAGTAAAACCTTCATGCCCGTAGTATATCTAAGATAGTTATAACTGTACATTGATCACATATTTAGACCCCAAACTTGGACTTACGGCTAGGATTGACTTACAAGCCATATTTTGATACCTTATATCGACATATGAATAAAGAAAAAACTATCGAATCAATGTTTGCTTCTGGGGCTCATTTTGGGCTAGGCAAATCTCGTAGACATCCGACTCTTTCGACTTATATTTTTGGTACAAAAAATGGCACTGATATCTTTGATCTAGAGAAGACTCAACCTTTCCTAGACAAAGCAAAAGCTTTTGTAGCAACATTGGCAAAGGATAACAAGACCATCCTTTATGTTGGGGGCAAAAAAGAGGCTTTCAAGAGTATTCGCAATGCAGCAGAGTTACAAGCCATGCCATATGTCGACGGACGTTGGATAGGTGGTACCATAAGCAACTTTCCACAAATCAGAAAGAGGATTGACCGCTATGAAAAACTCGTTTCAGACAAAGAAAAAGGCGAACTTGCAAAATATACAAAGCGTGAACGCATGCTTATAGACAAAGAGATAGCATCTCTAGAAAAGATGTTCTTGGGCATAGTACCTATGAAGAAAATCCCAGATGCTCTATTTGTCATCGATCCAAGAAAAGAGAAGATCGCAGTAAAGGAAGCTTTGGATTATAATATACCTGTCATTGCTCTTTGTGGTTCAGATTGCGATATTTCCAATATTACATACCCAATACTCGGCAATGACACATCAAAGACAAGTATCCAGTTTTTCGTTGACGAGATTTCAAAAGCCTATCAGGATGGTAAAATAGCAAAGAAATAAAGCTATCCCCCAATGGGGAAATAAATAAAAATGATCAGTCCATTTTTTCTATTCAAAAGAATAAGAAAGAAAGAGAAACAATGTAATTGCGAAGGTGACTGTTGTAATGACCAAAAATTACCAGAAGTATCAAAAACTATAACAAATATGGCAACAAAAGAAATTTCAGTAGATATCATAAAGGAGCTCCGAGACCAGACCGGTATATCCATCATGCAATGCAAAAAAGCACTCGAGGAAGCTGGTGGAGATGTTGCCAAGGCTCTCGTAATTTTGCGCAACAAAAGTGGTGAATTGGCCGCAAAAAAGAGCGATCGTATTTTCCACTCAGGCACAGTCCAAGCATATATCCACTCCAATGGCACAGTTGGTACCATAGTAGAACTCCTATGCGAATCAGACTTCGTTTCCAATACAGACGAATTTAAAGCTCTTGCACGTGATATTGCAATGCACATTACCGCTACAAACCCTCGTTTCCTATCACAAGCAGATATAACAGAAGAAGACAAGAAAACAGCCATGGATGTCTTTGCAAAGGAAGTAGAAGGCAAACCAGAAGCTGTCAAAGCAAAGATACTAGAAGGTAAAATGTCATCATACTTTGGCGAGATGGTTCTCATGGATCAACCATTCATCAAGAATCCAGATACTACAGTTCAGGGTCTCATAAATAGCGCCGTCCAAAAATTTGGTGAAAAAATGGCCGTTGCAAGATTCAAGAGATTCAAGGTTCTAGAAGGATAAAAACATGTACATACTCATCTCAATTTTTTACATATCACTCATGGGTATCATAGCTATGATCCTCCTCAAAAAAGCCGAAATGAAAAACGGAGATGATTATTTTACAAACAAGATAGAGTCTACTGTTGAACTTGCTTTGTCAAAGGCTTATTCAAAAATCATATATGCATTTAGACTCGTCAACCGCCGAACATTTATCGCTTTGGCCCAATACATCACATATCACTTGCTATTTAGGATTCGCAAGATATACGTCGAGATCAAATACCGCACTCTCCAAAACCCTCACGGCAAAAGGATGATAGACGCGATCCGCGGACGCGGAGAAGTCAAGAATCATGGCGCCTCTTTCTATTTGCGCCGAATATCCGGCAGATAGTTTTCTTTTTACTTTTTTTGTGTTATCTTATTATTCGCACTGAATG
>CAYNZR010000076.1:0-3161 GCA_964401785.1 uncultured Candidatus Saccharibacteria bacterium | reverse complement strand
CTGATGGAAATATGCAAGACATTGTTTATCCTTGGAGTGGAGATAGGCCAAGAAGGGAGGTGATGAAATCATTCTTCTCATATTTGAGACAACAATTTGCAACGAGTAGTATTCCTATATCTGTGGATCTCTTTGGTTTGACCACAAGCGCTGATGGGGATCTTGGTATCGGACAGAGTTTGACTGATGCACTTATGTATTTCGATTATGTGGCTCCGATGGTTTATCCGTCACATTTTGCAAAGGGTTTCATCGGTATTCCAAAGCCTGCTGAGAAACCGTATGAGGTAATAAAATATTCTATGGATCAGGCAATTATGAAAGCATCTACCACAATGGCAAATCCGAATAAGATACGACCATGGTTACAAGCTTTTGATCTTGGAGCTATATATACTCCAGCATTGGTTCGAGCACAGATGCAGGCGACATATGATGCTGGACTTACAAGCTGGATGCTTTGGAATGCTGGTAGTGTTTATAAAAAGGACGCTCTTTTGCCAAAGGGTGAGATGTTGGGTGGTGGTGTTAAATAGTATTATTATCCGCTCCTTTGCTTAGTTATGCACAGTTAATCGACGGTGCACTTGCTTTATTTCGTATAAGTTGTACTATATGTAGCCGGAACCACAAAGGAAAACAGAACTTCTGATCGGTCGCGAGGAACGATTGATTGAAGAAGATATGTAGAACAAGCCTGAGTGGTAAGTCTCGTTATGTCAGCGAGTGTCAATGATGGTTTGCGAAGGAGGAATCGCGGACAGTCCACGACTAACACCCTTCCAAAGGGGTTCAAGCGCGTGCTTGTTGGTTTCAAGGTCATGTTGCAGGGACCGAAAGGGTTGGTTCCTGATGATGGTTTGCCTGTCGAAGCATACGGGTCGGCCAATGATCGACCTGGCATTGCCGCGATCTGATCACCTCGCCCCGGGCGCGCACCTTGCGCGCCCGGGGCAAAACTTTTTTATGATATAATATTCTTTAGTATGAATGATGATAATAGCATTACCTATTTTGCAGAAACTGATGCGCGCAACAAGCGGATCAAGTTTGGCATCAAAGCCAAAGACCGTACTCGCCATGTCTACGTGATCGGAAAGACAGGTATGGGAAAGTCGACCCTTCTCGAGAACATGGCCGTTCAGGATATAACCAATGGTGAGGGTATGTGTTTCATCGATCCTCACGGAAAGACTGCAGATCTGCTTCTCGAATATGTTCCGAAAGAGCGCATTCGCGATGTTATTCACATTGCTCCATTTGATACTGATTTTCCAATTTCATTCAATGTTCTAGAAAGTGTAGATCCGCAAAAGAGACATCTAGTCGTCTCTGGTCTCATGAGTACATTCAAAAAAATCTGGGAAGATGCTTGGTCGGCAAGAATGGAATATATTTTGACCAACACCCTCCTTGCACTTCTCGAAGCTCCGAACACGACACTTCTCGGAGTAAATAGGATGCTTTCGGATAAGGATTATAGAAAAGAGATTGTCTCTCATGTTCAGGATCCATCGGTCAAAGCTTTTTGGGTAAAAGAATTTGCAAACTATACCGAACGTATGGCAGCCGAGGCTGTCCCAGCGATCCAAAACAAAGTCGGTCAATTTACTGCCAATCCTCTAATCCGAAATATGATCGGTCAAGTCCAATCTTCGTTTGATTTTCGAGAGGCGATGGATAGGAGAAAAATAATTATTATAAACTTGTCAAAGGGAAGGATTGGTGATGAGAATATGAAACTTCTTGGTGGATTGCTGGTTACAAAGATCTATCTCGCTGCAATGTCTAGAGCCGATGTGCCAGATCGGGCGGCGAAAATGCTTCCAAATTTTTATCTATTTGTGGATGAATTTCAAAACTTCGCCAATGCTTCTTTTGCTGATATTCTCTCTGAGGCAAGAAAATATAAACTCAATCTAACTATAGCCCATCAATATGTCGAACAAATGGATGAGATAGTAAGGCCAGCAGTCTTCGGTAACGTTGGAACAATGATCGCTTTTCGTGTTGGGGCAACCGATGCAGAACTTTTGGAAAAAGAATTTGCTCCTGTTTTTACCATGGAAGATCTAGTCAATCTTGGTTTTGCTCAGATCTATCTCAAACTAATGATTGACGGTCTATCTTCGCAACCTTTTTCGGCTACGACTCTACCTCCTATAGCGCATCCTGATATCTCGTATGTCAAAGAGATTATTGATGCATCTCGAGAGCAATATGCAAGACCAAGAGCAATGGTCGAGGAGATGATTGTTGCATTTCATGAACCAACTCCAAAAACAAGTGCTCAAAAAAATTCATCTTCTACTTCATCAACAGCAAAAAAGGATCAGTCAGTTAATCAGTCGGCTGGTCAGTCCATAAGTCAACCGGTCAATCAGCCGATTCCTCAAAAAAATAATGATAAGGAAAAAGTTTTATTGGACAAAAAAACTGAAAAAAAGGAATTAGATTCACCTCAAAATTTGGCAGATCTACCAAAACCAATTGAGACAGATCATCTACTTGGAAAAAATGAGTTGAACGAAAGAAAAAATATTGAAAATGTACCAAAGAAGCCGGCCAATAATGTTGTAAATCAAACATCACATTCATCGACACATCCACCTGTAAACATCAATAATTCGAGACCTATGTCTCCAGCTCAAAATCATATCCAACCCGTATCATTGTCTAGTCTCGCAAATAAAAAACCAAAAATTGACCATAAAGTCCAAACTCAAAAGAATGTTAATGATCTAAAAAGCGCTCTTTCTGCAGTGCTTGCCAAGGCCAAAGAGGCTCATAGTCAGAATCCGACTGGTAATCCAAAATCAGAGTCGAAAGAAGAAAATAAAGTTCAAGATGTAAAACCACAAATGGCACATGCTGATGTTCCGACAGGTGATATACCAAAAGAGGTTCCTGAGGATGTGCTAAAGAAGGTCTTAAATTAGCCGAGGTTGCACCTCGGCATAATCTCGCCTAGAATAAACGTATGAAAAAAGTCCTAATATTCTCTTTGGTTTATTATCCGCGCTTTATCGGCGGGGCCGAAGTGACGATAAAAGAAGTTACTGATCGAATTGATCCAAAAGATATAGAGTTCGACATGATCACACTTCGACTCGATAAAAATCTTCCGAAATTTGAAAAAATTGGAAATGTAAATGTTTATC
>CAYNZR010000075.1:0-3184 GCA_964401785.1 uncultured Candidatus Saccharibacteria bacterium | reverse complement strand
TTTGAAATAATACATTTCGATTCATTTGCTCCGAGATCAAAAAAGTACTTAAATTATGTGGCGAAGTTTGTGGGTAAATAAGTGAATTTACCCTAGCCAGACTATTATAACAATGTTATGATGACAATATGGCAAAAAGAGCATCAGTTCAAAAGAAATCTTCTCGCTCACGAAAGACGGCAAAGAGACTTGCGAAGAAGTTTGCTTGGAAAAATAAAAAATAATATTTACTAAAATATGAACAAAAACATCTACGAAATAGCAGTGTTTGGTGGAGGTTGTTTTTGGTGTACAGAGGCAGTTTTTAGTTACTTGGGTGGTGTCGTCACTGTTCTTCCTGGATATTCTGGGGGAAGGTTGCCAAATCCGACTTATGAACAAGTTTCTGCTGGTGATACAGGACATGTAGAATGTACAAAAGTTGAATTTGATCCAGCTATTATTTCCTATGAACAATTGCTAAAAGCCTTTTTTGAAACTCATGATCCGACAACTTTGAATCGTCAAGGAAATGATGTAGGTACTCAATATCGTTCGGTTATATTTTATACAAATGAGAAGCAGAAAAATTTGGCGCAGGATTTTATTAATAAAATAAAAGAAGCGGGAATATACAACGATCCTATTGTAACCACCGTTGAACCGCTAAAAGAATTCTATCCAGCCGAAGACTATCACCAGAAATATTACGAAAACCACAAAGATGCACCATATTGCCAGTTGGTCATAGCACCAAAGTTGGATAAGTTGGGGAAGGAGAGTGATAAGATTGTATAACGAAATGGTAGTTAATTCTTTTTTGATATTTACATAAATAAAATTGTGTGTTAGTATAATGTTAGATGGAAAACTGAAACGGAGGTAATGATTGAAAACATCACGATTGCTGGCATGGTTGGTGGACAAGTGGACTCTTTGGGATCATGGTCTCCCTGAAGGGATTGTACCGCGAGTAGTTGTGGCAATCTCGTACGTTACTGGACGGGATGGGCTCATGAAGGCAACGGAAGAACACTTTGCAGATGCGCTTAGGCTCGCCGTTTCCATCAATGACCCTGACCGGATCTGTGTCGCTCACTCTTGTTGTTCGTATCCCTTCAGGGGAGCCGAAATGGTTGAGCGCAGTTTCAAGAATATGGTTATCGCTTGGATCTGTCGCGACAAGACAAAGAAAGTACAGATCATCGAAGGTGAACCGATGATCAATACGGTCGTCGAAGCTCAGAATATCAAGAAGGCTCTCGACAATGCCGGCATCAACCCTCGAAGTATTTTGGTTGTCACTTCGCAGGCTCATTCACGGTCGTCGTTTTGGATTTATTCGCGCTTGTTTCCAAACGCCAAGATTTATCTCAGAATCTTCAAGTTCGAGAATGAGTACCAAGCTGATCAACCGATCCCCGATCAACGGAGACCGTGGAAGTGGTTCATCATGAACGTTCTCCGGCAGTGCGCGCTTTGGGTTTTCGGGCTCAACTTCGTCGCCAAGATCAAGCATGCTGTGCCCAAGGAGCCGAAGGACTGATCTTTGGTTCACACGCACAGAAATAGTCTTTAGTTGAACACTCTCACGAACTGCGTACCCGCAAGGTGCGCAGTTTTATGTTATTAAATTTTACAGATTTCTTGAACTACTTCTTCTTTCTCAACTCTATCCCTAGCTCACGCATCTGTTTCTCGGGAATATCACTAGGTGCACCCATCATGAGATCTTTACCTTCGCCTGTCTTGGCAAAAGCAATGACTTCGCGGATGTTCGGTTCATTTTCGAGGAGCATTATCAATCTATCGAAACCCCATGCGATACCTCCATGTGGTGGTGTGCCTGAGCCAAGAGCTGAGATCATGTGGCCGAAATTCTTTTCGATCCTTTCATCTTCGTAACCCATAATTTCAAAAACTTTTTTCAAAGCTTCTGGTCGATGGTTGCGGATACTACCTCCGGCGACTTCACTACCATTTAGAACCATGTCGTATTGAGTAGTTAGAATATTTTCGATATTTTTCTTGTCCATGAGGTCTTGCATGTGTTGAGGTTGAGGTGCGGAGAATGGGTTGTGGGTGAATGTCCACTTGCCCTCATCATCTTTTTCGAAAAATGGCCAATCAATAACCCAAAGAAATGCCAACAGGTTATTGTCATTTTTGTCTATTCTAATGTCTGGTTTGTCGACTCCATATTTTTCCATAACCTCTTTGTATGACATTATTGGGAAAGGAATCTCTTGAATGACTTTTTCTGGATAGATCGACTTCACCGTCTCGATCATTATTTTTTCATTTATGGCCATGACATCGCGCATTTGGACGAAACTCATCTCCATATCCATTTGAGTGAATTCTGGTTGTCGGTCACCACGGGTATCTTCATCACGAAAACAGCGGGCGAACTGGAAATACCGCTCAAATCCAGCTGTCATGAGGAGTTGTTTGTATTGTTGAGGTGACTGGGGGAGAGAATAGAATTTACCATTTTCTAGTCTAGATGGAACGACATAATCTCTCGAACCTTCTGGTGTTGTAGCGGACATATATGGAGTCTCTATTTCGGTGAATCCTTCTTTGACGAAAGCGTTGCGGACCGCAAGTGTGACCTTGCTTCTGTTGCGGATATTTTTTTGCAGACGAGGTCTGCGCAGATCCAAGTATCGGTATTTCAGGCGAGCGTCTTCACCTATCTCTTTGCCATCACTTCGGACATCGATCGGTGGAGTTTGTGCTTCATTTAGGACTTCAACAGATTTGAGTTCTAGCTCTATATCACCATTTGGCTCTATCTCTCCAGTAACTTTGTCTTTGGCAATCATTTTTTCTGGTCTTTTGTTGACTATTCCGGTAGCAGAAATGACCCATTCAGATCTGACTTTACTTGCAGTTTCGTGAGCCTCTTTGTTGTTTGGCAATGTGACAGCCTGAACTTTCCCAGACATATCGCGAATGTCGATGAAGATCAGTTTGCCGTGGTCGCGTCTAATATCAACCCAACCCGATATAGTGACTTCTTTGCCTACGTGGTCCTTGAGATCTTTTATATATGTTCTATTCATGCCCAAATCATATTATTTTTTTGGTGAATTGTACAGCGAGCAGATATCATACATATGCAATTATTCATATAACAAAAAAGGCGGTGTTTGACGCCTTTCTTAGATAATCAAGCACAATGGCTTGAAGTATCTATTTG
>CAYNZR010000074.1:0-3187 GCA_964401785.1 uncultured Candidatus Saccharibacteria bacterium | reverse complement strand
ACTAACCAAGGGTACTGGTTACTTTGGACCAAGTACCATGAGGAGGGTGAATGGGAGGTAGGGATGGTTGCGGGTGTTAGATATCTGCACGAACAGATGTGACACCTCTGTATGCAGATGTCGGACATCTGTACTTATTCCACCCCCTCATTCCAACAGATTTCAAATATCATCTTGAATGTCTTCTGGATATTTTCATCATCAATAATTGTGCAACTGAGATTATTTTGAGTCGGCTTTATTATTGCAATTTTGGAAATGCCAAATATAACAACCATAGATCCAAATGCATATAGATCTTTTGGTACAAAACGTACCTTCGGTGTTAATGATTTCTTTGCCAAAATGAAAGTTTGATCATAGTAATTACGGTTTGATTCGGTATCGGGAAGTATCTCTCTTGTTTCGATATTATTTTTTTCTTTCTCCTTTATTATTTCTACCAACTCATCTTTTGATAAATATTTTGCAAAGATGTCTTGATTTCCAAATATTCTGATCACACCATCACCTGTCTCGTGTACAGCATCATGATAGAGTTCGGTTAGGGTATTTGGCCCACCAAGAAAATTGATTCTCGGTCTTTCTTCGGTCGAGCTAAATAGATCTAACAATCTTGGTAATAATCTTTCGGCACTCTCATGTCTGTCGGTTGCCATTTCTATATTATTTTTTGTAAATTTGAGTAGTCTATCTGGGTCTAATACTTTGTAGTAAAGTTTTTTTGTTTTTTCTGATTCGATTATGAGATTTTTTTCTTTGAGGTCTTCTAAGATTTTGTATACTGTACTTCTATTCAGTTTTGTTTTTTGAGATATAATTGACGGGAATGAACCTCCACTTTCGAGAAGGTAAGCATAGACCAAAGCGGATTTATCTGTAAGCCCGATTTGCTCTAGGTGCTTGATTAGTTTAGGATTATCCACATAGATATTTTAGCAGATTTGTTATTTTTTATGAACAATAATTACTGATAATTAACCAAATATATAATTATGAAAAGAATTGGAATAGATTTTGATGATATATTGTTCGATTTTAATCACAAATATTGTCAATTTCATAATGAACGATACGGAACAAATCTATGCTTCGATGATATCTATACTTATGATTTACGCGCAGTTTGGAACATTGATATGGATGAGGCTATTCGTAGGGTTCATGAGTTTATATCCTCTCAAATGCACGATGAGGTCATCCCCGTCTCTGGTTCTGTCGAGACAATTAAAGAGTTAAGAAATTATTATGAATTACACCTCATTACTTCAAGAGAAGAAAAATTCAAGGATAAGACCTTAAATTGGCTAAATAAACATTTTTTCAATTTGTTTCATAAAATTCACTTCACAAATTTCTTTGGTGAAAACAAAAATAAAAAGATGAAATCTGAAGTATGTATTGAAAATGGTATCGAATTAATGATTGAAGATGCGCCAATTTATGCAACAGATCTAGCGGAGAAGGGGATAGAAGTGCTCTTGCTTGATAAACCATGGAATAGGGTCGATACACATCCTTTGGTAAAGAGAGTGTATGACTGGAAGGAGATAGAGAAAATTTTGAAATAATGGATACAAAAACGGCGAGGGTGGAGGTTGGTGTCAACCTCCGTCCTCGCCATGATTCAGATTCGTGAGCGTGCCCACTTGAAGAATCTCGAGAAGACCATGCAGAGTTCGCTCAGACACAGAAAGAGTAACCTTGCGAGTGAGCAGATGGTATCGGTGCCCGTGCGGAATACCCAACCAGCCCAACGGCGTCCTGTGGGTGGACCACCTACCGCAAGTCCGGTGGCGAAGGCGACGGTGATGAGGAAGATCCATGTGAATCCGAGCAGGAATAGAAGGTTCATCTAACAAATAGAATACAACATAACAGCGAATTGTCAATACCTATTGTGAACATTACTGATTACAGGTATATCAATATTGTTCTAGAGTTATGCTAAAATACCCTTATGAACAAAGACGATATAAAAATAATCTTAGCTGCCGATCATGCTGGATTTCAATTAAAAAATAAAATTAAAACATGGCTGGAAGAGACTGGGTATTCGGTTCTAGATGTCGGGGCGCACACTCTTGTGCCCGAAGATGATTATCCTGTATATATGAGCTCAGCCTCTATCAAGGTTGCTGAAGACATGACTGGTGCAACAAAAGCCATTATATTTGGTGGTTCTGGACAGGGTGAGGCGATAGTTGCAAATCGTTTTCCTGGGGTTCGAGCAGTAGTCTGGTATGGAGATGTCTCACCAACGACGAACCTCGATATCATAAAACTTTCTCGTGAACATAATGATGCAAATGTATTATCTATTGGGGCAAGATTTGTAAATGAAGAACAGGCAAAGAATGCTATTACAAAATGGTTGAATACTCCTTTTAGTAATGAAGAAAAGCACGAGAGGCGCAATCAACTCATCGATTCTATTGAGTAGGTGTGGCGCTAAATAAAGTTGGAAGTCTACAAAAGAAAAACCGCAATACTTGCGGTTTTTCCCTCCATGATTCGACTGGTAACTATATTCTGGCCCGTCATTGACCATTTTATCAAATTGAAAGCATTTGTCAATTTTTTTGTTTATTAATTATATTTAACTAAGCCGGCTATGAGAATTGAACTCATGAATCACGGATGACGAGCCACGATTCGACACCAGTCAGCCGGCGTCAAAGGACTATATCAAAACCAAATAAAATCCTGATAAAATAATTATCAAAATTTGATGAAGAAATAATCAAATATATTTGATATACTCCATACATGTCTAAATCAAAAATAGAAATAATCCCCGCAATCTTACCCAGAGATTTCGCCGAGCTAGAAGACAAAGCCTCTCTCGTTCAGGGTGCAGTCAAAACTGTTCAAATTGATGTCTGCGACGGTCAATTCGTACCAAATGCAACTTGGCCCTACAAGAAACATGATGATACATTCGAAAAATTATTGAGTGAGGATCTTGGTTTGCCTTTTTGGGAAAATCTCAATTATGAAATAGATCTTATGGTCAACCGCGCTGAGGAAGTGGCAGAGGAATGGGTCAGGGCTGGCGCATCTAGGATCATCATTCATGTAGAAATGAAGGGTGATCTGGTAAAAGCGATAGCCCAGATAAAAGATCAGGTGGAGATAGGTCTTGCTTTAAATATTGAAACAGACATAGCTCTGATAGAAAAATACA
>CAYNZR010000073.1:0-3264 GCA_964401785.1 uncultured Candidatus Saccharibacteria bacterium | reverse complement strand
CTATTCACGTTACTAGCGAGCGGTCGCAAGCTCAAAATCGTGAAAAGGCCATGGAAATCCTGAGAGGAAAGCTCTGGAAGAAGATGGAAGAAGCGCGGATAGCAAAGGAAAAAGGCATGCAAATATCTAGTACCACATCGATAGAATGGGGCAA
Organism: uncultured Candidatus Saccharibacteria bacterium; assembly: GCA_964401785.1. Taxonomy (GTDB): domain Bacteria; phylum Patescibacteriota; class Minisyncoccia; order Phycocordibacterales; family PALSA-1337; genus C7867-002. Next base: position 3,110 of record CAYNZR010000073.1, on the reverse strand, counting down.
TCAGATAAGATCCTATGTTTTGCATCCTTATAAGATGGTAAAAGATCATCGTACAGATTATGAGACTACTCAAGTTGAAGAGGTCTTGGATGGAGATTTGGATGGTTTTATTGAGGCAGAGAGATCGGAAAACACCGAGGTGTCACCTCTGTAGGTGGTTGTAAACAGAGGTGACACCTCTGTGTTATACTAAATAAATGATTTATTACGACAAAGTATCGAAGATTTATCCAGACAAAACCGTAGCCTTGCAGAGTATTAGTTTTGCAGTAGAGCCAAGAGAGTTTGTTACTTTGGTTGGTCCTTCTGGAGCAGGAAAGACTACTTTACTCAAAATGCTTATAGGGGAGGAATATCCAAGTGATGGTTCTGTATTTTTCGAATCAACAAATATCCACAAACTCAAGAAAACCGATATGACCAAGTTGCGTAGACGTATCGGTACAGTCTTTCAGGATTACCGACTGATACCGACCAAGACTATATATGAGAATATTGCTTTTGCAATGGAGGCTGCAGGTAGAACGGATAGTGAAGTCGCTTCTGATGTACCGCACGTACTCGAATTGGTGAACTTGGGTCACAAGATTTGGAATTTTCCCAAAGAGCTTTCGGGAGGTGAGCGTCAGCGTGCGGCAATTGCAAGAGCGATTGTTACTCAGCCAGACATCATTATTGCCGATGAACCCACTGGCAATCTTGATCCAGCAAATACATTTGAAATTATTACAATTCTCCAGAGAATAAATGAACTCGGCACGACCGTCCTTCTCACTACACACAACAAAGGTGTGATGGATACTGTGAAGGGAAGGATCATAACCATGGAGAATGGCAAGATAATAAAAGATGACAAGAACGGAAAATACGCGATATAATTAACCTATGATTTTCACTACTTTTAAGCGAATAACTCGCACCGGCTTCGTCAATTTTTGGAGAAATGGCTTCTTATCTTTTTCGGCAATTGTGATGATAACTTTGTCTTTGTGTGCTGTCGGTGCAATCATATTTTCTGGTGCATTTGGTAAGGCTTTGATCGCAGATGTCGAAGACAAAGTCGATATCAATGTCTATTTCTCACTTTCTGCAAATGAAAATGACATTCTTGCTTTACAAAAAGAAGTCAAAGCTTTGCCTGAAGTCAAAGAGACCACTTATTTATCGAGAGACAAGGCCCTAGAAGCTTTCAAAAAGAAATGGGAAGATAATACTCTCATAATGCAGGGTCTAGAAGAGATCGGGGAGAATCCTTTTCCGGCTTCTCTCAATATAAAAGCCAAGAATCCAGGTCAATATGGTAGTATTTCTACCTTCTTGCAAAACAAAAATCCCACCGATAGTTCTGGCACACCTATCATTAGCAAGATCAACTATCAAGAGAATAAGCTCATTATTGATCGTTTGAGTAGGATAATACCAGCTATACGAAAATCCGGTTCTGTTGTGGCAATAATCCTCATTCTCATAGCTATAATCGCCGTCTGGAATACAATTCGTCTCATTACTTTCACTGCTCGTGATGAGATTGCTGTTATGAAATTGGTAGGAGCAAGTAATATCTATGTTCGTGGACCACTAGTTATTTCTGGCGTGATGTATGGAGTCATTGGGGCTATCATCACACTTCTTATCATGGCTGGATTTGCGTATTGGAGTGATATGGCAATATTGAAATTTGCTGGAGTCGAGGTGGCTTCTGATTTTTCACTAGTGGTCAACGTATTTTCGACCTATTTTACACAAAATTTCACCGAGATTTTTGCAGTCATTGTCGGTTTTGGAGTCTTACTTGGTGGTTTGTCCAGTTATGTTGCAGCGAGGAGATATTTGAAGGTTTAAGTTTGTATTGATTTTATTATAGGCCTTTGATAGAATTTTACCGAACTACACAGAAAGGAGGTGATCCAGATCTACGAGGGTTCCAGATGGCTGGAGCCCTTCGTTATTTATGATTAAATTTGACTACTCAATTTATCTGTACTCAATTGCCAAAGTTTGTAGACAATAACTTTTGTCTTTATTAGAATGTGTTTATGAAGAAGTTAAATCACAAATACATTTTCGTTATTGGTGGAGTGATGTCAGGAGTCGGTAAGGGAGTCGCTACTTCATCGATCGGTATGTTGCTCCGATCAAAAGGCTTCGAAGTCAATTTGGCAAAAGTCGACCCATATCTCAATGTCGATGCAGGAACTATGAACCCCACCGAACACGGTGAGGTTTTCGTTTTGAATTCAGGTTTGGAAACAGATCAAGATATGGGCAATTACGAAAGATTTCTCAATCGTGATTTGTCTGCCTCGGACTACATCACAAGTGGTATGGTCTACAAACACGTGATAGAGAAGGAGCGCGCTCTAGGCTACGGGGGCAAATGTGTCGAAGCTGTACCTCATATTCGAGATGAGATAGTCCACAGATTCGAAAATTCTGCCAAGGTCAACAAATCCGATATTTCGATAATCGAGATCGGGGGCACGGTCGGTGATTATCAAAATATCATGTTCATAGAAGCGGCAAGAGTGCTCAAGATCCGCCATCCACATGATGTGATTTTCATTATGGTTTCATATCTACCTATCCCTGGTACTTTGGGAGAAATGAAAACGCGACCTACACAACACGCCGTCTACCACTTGGCTTCCTATGGTGTCACTACAGACATAGTGATCGCTCGTGCCTCGATACCTCTCGATGAGAGACGCAAAGAAAAGATCGCTACTGCTTGCAATATTCCCGCAAAGAGAGTGATCTCTGCTCCAGATATAAAGAGTATTTATGATGTGCCGGTAAATTTTGAAAAAGACAAATTGGCTGAGATTATCGTCGAGGCTCTCGACTTACCCAAGACCAAACTCAACCGATCATTTGTCGATTGGAAAAAGATGGCTGAAGGTATCAAGAATTATGAAGACAAAGTGGTGAATATTGCTATTGTAGGCAAGTACTTCAATACTGGTGACTTCATCCTTTCTGATTCATACATTTCGGTTTTGGAGGCGATCAAGTTCTCGGCGTATTCAGTGGGGGTTAAGCCGGTCATACATACGATAAATGCGAGAGATTTCGAGGAGGTTAAAGGGCAAAAGGTAAAAGGTAAAAGGGAA
>CAYNZR010000072.1:0-3331 GCA_964401785.1 uncultured Candidatus Saccharibacteria bacterium | reverse complement strand
TGTCTGGTGACGCAACAAGTGGTGAAACTGTTCAATCTAAAATAAAATTTTTAAGAACAAATATTGATAATATTGAAAAACTTAGACTTGAGAAAATTAAACAATTGCAAAATCTTGGTGAAATCGATATGTCCCCAATCAACAACGAAGCTAAGTACGCTAAAACTGCTGTTAATATTTATATACTTGAATTAATGGCGACAACCGCAACCATAAAATACACATCTAGTGGTTCGGGTATGGGCGGTGCTGGATATAAAACCAGTTATGTAATTTCAACGCCAGACGGCAAAGACCGGGAGTTTAATTCAAAAAGTGATATTGTTAATTACCTTCAATCTGAAATCACCCAGATCGAATTTATAAAAAATAACCTTACAAACAATCAGCATAAAACAGATTTACAACAAAGAATAGAAAACCTACAAAATGTAATAAAGAATAATAAAACTTTGAATTAAATGTCCACCACATCCAAAATTATAATATTCTTAATGATAGTGCTCGGCATAGCCGGTGGAGTTTATTGGTATTTATTCTTTTATGGTCCGGGTAATGGCGAAGTCATAAACAATCCTACTAACACAGGCACGACAGGAGGTTTCATACCTCTGAATGCTCCAAATGGTCAGAGTAGCACTGGTGGCAACTCAAACACCGATACAGGAACAACGAATGATACAACAACAAACGCAACTTCTACTATTGAACAAGCTCCTGTGCCAGCGCTTAGATTGCTTAGCGACAGTCCGATCGGTGGATATGGTGCAAGTACGACAGCAAGTACGACGATTATCCGCTGGATAGATAGGGGAAGGGGGAATATCATGGAGGCGCGATCAGATACACCAGACTCAACAACTCTTTCCAATACAATATTACCGAGAGTCTACGATAGTATTTGGGACAAAAATCTAACTTCTCTCATTGGCTCGATACTACCAGCAAATACCGATACACAGACTACTGTATATGCGCGTCTAAACAAACAAATCGCTACATCGACAGCAACTTCATCAGAGAATGTCACGCCATTCTTCCTTCGAGGCAAGAATCTTCCAGAAAATATGCTCGGATATGCCGTTTCTCCAAAAGGCGACAAGATAATAATGATAATAAAAGAGAATAACCAAAGTGTCGGCTATACAGCAAACTTTGATGGCACATCTGTCACAAAGATATTTACAAACCCAGTAACACAACTTGTCGTTGAGTGGCCAGAGGAGTCTACTATAGCCATCACAACCAAGGCGTCATCGAAAACAAATGGTTATCTTTATTTCATCAATCCAAAAACAGGTTTATGGAAAAAGATCATCGGTCCGGTATATGGTCTTGGCACGAAAGTCAGTCATGATGCAAAGAGGGTATTGGCTTCATCTAGTGGCAGAAATGGTCAGATTATGACAAATATATATACAGTCGGAACAACGACTGTTACTGACACCACACTACGTACTTTGGCTGAGAAATGCACTTGGGGTAAGTTTTACAAGGAACTAGTGTATTGCGCCACACCATCAGTACCTATATCTGCCACCTATCCAGATGATTGGTATCGAGGAATAATATCTACATACGACAAAGTTTGGCAACTAAATGCAAATAACAACGATATCCGTCTTGTATCATCTCTCATAAACCAGGCAGATAGAGCGATAGATGTTTTCAATATAAGTACCGATCCAAAAGATGATTATCTTCTATTCATGAATAAGGCCGACCTATCATTCTGGTCACTCGATCTTAGTACCAATTAGACCAAACAAATAGTTTAGTTTATCTCACCAATGTGTCGCTTTTTGATATATATCTCTTGGAATAGGGTAAATAGAGAACTTACTGACCAATATATAGCGATAACTGACGCCGCTTGAGGGAAGCTGGCTGGAATTATCCAATAGACCGAAACAAATGCAACTAGAGGCAAAGTAAACTTCATTTGAGAGTTGATAGAATCTGCCATCTGCGATGCTGTATCCATTTTTGCTCCAGATTTTTTCATTTTATCTGAAATTTCCTTTTGTTGTCTTGCTGTAACCGAAAAGTTGAGCTGTAAGTACTGGATAACAGCGGTAATTAGAGCAAGAATCAAACTTTTGCCAGTGATATCGAGACCAAAAAGGGTGTGACTTACTACTGGTACAGAGACAAAGGAGTATAGTAGGTCTGGTTGAACATCAGGAATAATCTTGTAAAAAACCGAGATAAGAGCTATAAGAATAGGCAATTGGATAATAAGTAACAACACACTCGTAAATGGTTTGATCTTCTTTTCTCGATAAAGCTCCATTATTTTTAGAGCTTGTTCCTGTTTGTTGTTTGCATATTCTGTGCGGATCCGATTTGCCTCTGGTTCAACACTCTTCATCCGAACTTGAGTAATGAGCGCCTTCTTTGAGAGGGGGAAAAGAATGAGGCGAATGATACAAGTGAAGATAATGACCGCTACACCCACATCGATACCTGGTATCACGTTCATAATACCAACAAGGCCGTTATAAAGTGGCAAGAAGATTAGTTGATTGTACATTTGGTTATTCTACTTCAAAAGACCCCCTTTTACAAAGATATCTTTTACCGAATCTAGTATTTGCTTATCCTCAGCTTTGTTTATTGTCTCTTTTGGACAAAGAATGAGTCTGTGTTCATTGGGCAATAGATCAATATAATTTCTGACAATATTGTATATTTTTCTTCTTATTTCATTTCTTTTTACTGCAGATTTTGCAACTTTTTGTGGAGATATGACAGAAACCTTGGTATTACCTTCGGTCTTCAGAATACGCAACCAAAAAAGGGGATTGTGGACAACCCTCCCTTTCTTTAGCACTTCTTCAAATTGCTTAACCGAAAGTCTTTGTGAATTTGGAAGCATGTTTGTTGCTTTGTAGCCAATATAGCCCGTAGCAAAATGCTTATACAGCAATACGCTTGCGTCCTTTGCTTCTGCGACGTGCAAGAGCTTTGCGACCACCAGGGCTTTTCATTCGAACACGAAAACCGTGTGTCTTTGCTCTCTTTCTTTTCTTTGGTTGATAAGTAAATGACATGTACAACAATATACATCATTTAAAATAAAATTCAACCTCCCCTCTTAGATAATAATAAAGGTTACCAAGACTCTACTGGATAGATAATAAATGGGTTACCGTGGTCGCATATGACCATGAAGACCAAAAACGATATATTTAAAGAGTATTTGAGCCAATATCTCAAATCAAACAAAGAAGAGAAAGGTAAGATATTAAAACATGTGTGTTTTGTGACCAAGATGCACAAAAAGTCAGCTGTAAGGAAATTCAGACGATTGCAGACTAAGGATCCTTGT
>CAYNZR010000071.1:0-3394 GCA_964401785.1 uncultured Candidatus Saccharibacteria bacterium | reverse complement strand
CAACGCGAATACGGCAACCTAAAAATATCCTAGATATCGGTAACACTTATTTATTATCTATCTCGCCTCCTAAACCGATAACAACTTTGCAATTTGATATTTATCACCAAGACAAAAGGTTATAAACAACTTATCAACATATTTTATATTCCTCCACAAGTTCTCAGAATTATAAACAGGTATATACTATAGCCATGCAAGACTACTCAAAGATGTGGCAAACGGCTTTGATAGAAATACAAACTGGTGTATCCCAGGCAAACTTTTCTACCTGGTTCAAAGAAACAAATATTATAAAAGAGGAGGAGGGTGTTATTTATCTCGGAGTCCCAAATTCTTTTACTCAAGAATGGCTTCACAAAAAATTCCACAATTCAATCCTTCGTATATTGAGGCAGATGAACGAACATGTGCGTGCGCTTGAATACATCATTATCAAGGACGATGGTTCCAAGAGGGGGGAATCTTCAAAAAAGGCTCTATCTACACCTACGATGTCTATGCCTCTTCAAGATTTCTACATAAACAAAGAAGACAACCTCAACCCTCGTTATACTTTTGACAACTTTGTTATAGGACCATTCAACGAGCTAGCTCACGCAGCCTCCCAAGCCGTCATAAAGAGCCCTGGGCTTGTATATAACCCTCTTTTTGTATACGGATCTACCGGAAGAGGGAAAACCCACTTGATCCAAGCAGTCGGCAACCAAATCAAGAAAGCCTATCCAAACAAAAAAGTCTACTATTTGACCTCAGAGAAATTTGGCTCAGAATTCTTCGTGGCAATCCAAGAAGGTAAAGTGCAACCATTCAAAGAAAAATACAGAAAATATGATGTTGTTATCATGGATGATGTTCAGTTTTTCTCAAACAAAGAAAAATTCCAAGAGGAGTTGTTCCATTTCTTCAACACTTTCCACGATACGGGTAGACAACTCATATTCTCCTCAGATCGTCATCCAAACGTTATACCAGGACTAGAAGACAGGCTTCGTGGGAGATTCAGCGTTGGTATGATAGTCGATATTCCAGAGCCTGACCACGAATCAAGAATAGCTATTGTGAAGACAAAGTGTGCAGTTCACTCCATAACCCTGCCAGAAGAGGCTATAGTCCTTATAACCGAAGCGATAGACGACAATATACGTGAGATAGAGGGCATAATAAACGTCATCGCTTGCCAGACTCAGTTGAGAAACCGAGAGCTTTCCGTCAATGAAGTCAAAAATATCCTGAAAAACAGCTCAAAACCAAAAAAGACCGTTATGATCAAAGATGTAGTAAAGGTTGTTTCAGATTTCTACAATATCGATGAGGATAGTATATACAACAAAACACGTCGCAAGGAGGTTGTTCGACCAAGACAAGTAATAATGTATATCTTGCGAGAGGATTTTGGTGTTTCTTTCCCTTCGATAGGAGATAAGCTTGGAGGAAGAGACCATACGACTGTTATCCACTCATATGAGAAGGTAAAAGAGGGGATAAAGACCGATTCGGTTTTGACCCAAGAAATAAATCAGATCCGGTCGATGTTATAAATGTTGATAAACCTGTGAATAAATTGTTCTCTTTATTGGAATAACTTTGGTGATAATTTGGGGATATAAAGTTAATAAAATTTAGAGAAACAAAAACACTGGAGTTATAAAAATTTTATTCACAAGATAAATAATTAGGAATTCAAAAAGACGTTGAATAATATAGTCCAATCCAGTATCAACATATCCACCCTTATAATAGTAATAAACTTTATAAATATATGAAATTAGAATTAAACTTAAAGAAACTCAAAGATTCTATCTCGATGATCGATCGAGTTGCTGGAAAACACATGACCTTGCCTGTTCTCTCATGTATTTTGATTGAAGTAAAAAACAACGTCGCTATGTTCAAGGCCACAAATCTTGATATTGGTATCGAGGTGTCGATCCCAGTAAAATCAACTGAAGACGGCACTTTGGCAGTACCAGCGACTATTTTGTCATCTTTTGTTTCACAGTTGGCTGGTGATGATCAGTTGGTAAAACTAGATGATTCTTCTGGCAATCTTTTGATTTCTTCTGCCAGATCAAAAGGCACAATCAAAACTCAAGTATTCGAAGATTTTCCAAGTATTCCTAGGGTTGTGGAAGGGAAGGAGTTCAGTATTTCTGCAGAAGCTTTTTTGAAAGGTCTCAAATCTGTCTGGTATAGCTCATCTATATCAAGTGTAAAACCAGAACTTTCAAGTGTTTTTATTTACAAAGATCAATCGGATCTAGTTTTTGTGGCAACCGACTCATTTCGTTTGGCAGAAAAGAAAATAAAGATACCAAGTACAACGAATATTAGTGACATTTTGATTCCTTACAAGAATATTCCAGATATTATGAGGATTTTGGAGAATATCAAATCAAACGTGAATGTTTTGATAAATAAAAATCTCATCTCCTTTACCTCAGGAGATACCTATCTCGTATCTAGACTTATAGATGGAGTTTTTCCAGACTATCGACAGATTGTTCCAAAAACTTTCAATACTGAGGTAGTTCTCTTGAAGCAAGACTTTATCAACGCTCTCAAGGTCTCAAATATCTTCTCAGACAAGTTCAATCAGGTACATCTGACGGTTGACCCAAAAGGTAAAAATTTTTCTATTCAAACGAAGAATAGCGATGTTGGCGAGAACAGTACGACAGTAGATGCTGCTCTTACAGGTGATTCATTGGAAATAAATTTCAATTACAAATATATTGCAGACAGTTTCCAGTCTATAGACGCTGATAGTCTAACCTTACAATTTTCTGGAACCAATCGACCAATGGTTATCCGACCAGTTTCTGGTGATCAATCGTTCATGTATTTGGCTATGCCAATGAATAGGTAACAACAACAAACTAACAATGTTTGGTATTTCTGGTTTTTTCAAGAATATTCAAAACGCCTTTACCAAGGAGGTTTTGTTGAGAATGTCTATAAAAGAGGCAATAAAAAAGCATGTTGGGGTAGAAATAAAAATCGAAGACATTGTTTGTAAGAATGGCATTATTACAATAAAACAAGCAAACCCGTCGCTATTGTCGACGATTTTCATTAAGAAGACAAAGATTTTGGCAGAACTCAATAGTAACAACGTCAAAGTTACTGATATTCGATAGAGTCGAGACGACTTATTGTTTTATATTGAATTGAACACTGGCCTGACCCTTGTTGTATATTGCATCGAACAATATCACAGTGAGATTGTTTGTTTGGTTGAGGTTGCCTATATCAGCAGGAACGAAAGAAATGTTCAAAGGATCGTTTTCATCGGTTAGAACATAACGACCGTTCAAGTATACTTCGGATTTCTTTGGTTGAAACTGTCCTTGTTGTTGCAGTTTTATTTGGAGAGGTAGATTTGGATCTATGA
>CAYNZR010000070.1:0-3400 GCA_964401785.1 uncultured Candidatus Saccharibacteria bacterium | reverse complement strand
CTATATCACAAAGACAAGGAGTATGTGGTAAAGGATAATCAAGTGGTCATCGTCGATGAATTCACAGGTCGTCTTCAGCCCGGTCGTCGTTGGTCTGATGGTTTGCATCAAGCCGTCGAGGCCAAAGAAGGCGTCTCTATCCAGCAAGAGTCTAGAACATATGCTTCGATCACATTCCAGAACTTTTTCCGCATGTATCCGAAACTTTCTGGAATGACTGGTACTGCAGTCACTTCAGCAGAGGAATTTTACAAAGTGTATGGACTAGAAGTTACTACGGTACCGACAAATATTCCAGTTGTTAGAAAAGACCAAAATGATCAGATTTTCCGAACTGAGCTTGGTAAATACAAAGCGATCTCTCGTAAGGTCAAAGAACTACACGCAAAGGGTCAGCCAGTACTTATCGGTACAGTGTCTATCGAAAAGAATGAAGTCTTGTCTCAATTTTTGCGAGCCGAGGGAGTACCGCATGAAATTTTGAATGCCAAAAATCACGAAAGAGAAGGAGAGATCATTGCTCAAGCAGGCAAAAAAGGTGCTGTAACAATTGCTACGAACATGGCGGGTCGTGGAGTAGATATCAAGCTGGGCGGCAATCCAAATACGAAAGAGAGTGCAAGTGAAATAAAAAGCCTCGGTGGTTTGTTTGTTCTAGGTACCGAGAGACATGAAGCACGTCGTATCGACAATCAGCTTCGAGGTCGTTCTGGTCGTCAGGGTGATCCCGGTGAGACGCAATTCTTCGTTTCTCTCGAAGATTCTTTGATGAGAGTTTTTGCATCAGATAGTTTGAAATCAATGATGGGACGACTCGGCATGCCCGAAGATGAGGCCATAGAACACAAATTTATTTCCAAGGCTCTAGAATCTGCTCAACAAAAGATTGAAGGATTCAACTTTGATTCCCGCAAACACGTTTTGGAATTTGATGACATTATAAACCAGCAACGCAAGTCTATTTATGATAGGAGAAAACGCCTATTGATGGGTTCGATAGAGGATGTAGAGAAGGATTTGGAAGAAATTGTTGCCGGCATCTCTGTTGCAAAAAATCAACCACTTTCGGCTGGCGGTATGTTGAAGACAAAGACTTATGAAAACGAAGACAAGACTGATGCTGGTGTAGAAGAAGAGAGAGAAAATTTTAGAGAAATTATAAATAAAAAAGTTGCCGAGTATGGCCGTGAACATTTCTATAATGCAGTCCGAATGATCTTGTTACAAACTATCGATATGTATTGGGTAGAGCATTTAGAGGTGATGGACTACACACGTTCGAGTGTGAACCTGCGCGCCTATGGTCAGCGCGACCCTCTCGTAGAATACAAGAAAGAGGGTGTAAGACTTTTCAAAGAAATGCAAGGTGTGATGAAAGAACAAGTCCTCAAGATCTTGCCTCACGTTGTTCCTGTAGTGAATGGCCAGCCGGTCAATGGGGGAAATGGTGGCAAAGGCGGTAATAGCGGCGCAAATGGCACAAATGGAACAGGCGGCTCAAATTCTCTCAGATCAGAGCTAAAAGAAGTTCATGACAATGCGCAGATTATTGGGGCGGGTGATGGGGGTGGCGCAGGTGGTTCCGGTGTCGATGTGTCTGGGGTAATTGCAGGCGCTGGTGCAAAAAAAGAAGAAGTGGGGAGGAATGATCTATGTCCTTGTGGTAGTGGAAAGAAGTACAAAAAATGTCATGGGAAGAATGATTAAACAAATTAAATTTGGACTAACTCTAATTGCTTTACTGGCGCTAATTTTGTTTCTTGGTTTCATTTATACTTTACTTAGAGTTAAGGATAATCAAACTTTGATTGCTACAAACATAAATAAAGTAAGTACCTTAACAGAAACATCAGTAAAAATTAATAGTGGTAATATATTGGCAAATACTCCGGGGGAGGTGATTTATAAGGGTTTGAAACTTCAAAAAGGAAGGGGTAATCAATGGGAAACCATATACGACAGGTTGGAATTTAGACCATCACTTTTTGCTGGTGATTATTTCATTGTTGGATCTGAGACGTATGGCGGTCCCAATGTTCAAGTGTACGCATTTAATTTGAAGACGAGCAAAGAATTTGTTCTTTATGACAAGTTTGATAGATATATTGGTATTACACAAATTTACCAGATCGGAAATACTATATTTTTTTCAACGGGTGCATATCTTAAAAAAGGAGATATGTTTTATATCGATTTACCATTAGAACAAAATAAAATAATGAAAGTAGAGGGGAATGGTGAAATAGAAGAAGTTGAGGGACGTTATTGGATTTGGAATGGTGACGGTGATGATTGCTGGTCCGACGGTTCTTACAGTTTATTTGATCCAAAGAATAAAAAAATAACTCCGGTTGCAAAATACTTTAATAATTGTGGTACAGGAAATAAACTAATTATTCTCACTGATAAAGTATTAAATTTACATTTTGTTGGCCAAGGAGATGCTGATCATTTTAGTACCTCAACTTATACTCATGTATCCTCGATTGATATAAATACACCTCAAAAAGAAGTTGATTTGATTTCAAAAGCTGACATGCCAGCATTTATACACGATATTGTATACGACAAAGAAAGCAATTCACTTTTATTAACTGGAAATGAAAAATATGTCTTTGATATTTATAACAAAACATTAGTAAAAAAAGATTTTGTTAAGCCAAAAGATCAATTTAAATATCAAGGAACTCATATGGACAGTGCAATTAGCAAGTTAAAGGAAATAAAGTTGCCAGAAGGATATAGGTTTGATTTTTCTGATAAAGCAAAATATTAATTATTAAAAATTGTATGAGCCATAAAGGCCAATTAACTTTTATAACTGGTAATGCAGGAAAAGCAAAATATCTAAGCGATTATTTTCATATTCCTGTAGACCATAAAAAGCTTGAACTAATTGAAATACAATCTTTGGACTTAAGAGAAATTGTAGAAGATAAAGCAAGAAGAGCTTATGAAGTTATTAAATCTCCGGTAATTGTTGAAGATGTGTCATTGATATTTGATGGACTAAGAAAACTTCCAGGGCCTTTGATTAAATGGTTTTTAGAAACACTGGGTAATGAAGGACTAATAAAATTGGTTGATGGTTTAGATACAAGAGATGCTTTCGCTGAAGTTCAATTTGCTATTTGTGATGATAAAGGCGTTTATACTTTCGACGGTTCAATGGAGGGGACTATTTCGTCTGAACCAAGAGGGGAAAAGGGTTTTGGTTGGGATCCAATCTTTATTCCAAAGGGATATAATAAAACTTGGGCAGAAATGTCAGATGACGAAAAACACTCTACTTCTATGAGAAAGATTGCGTTGCAAAAAATGTCAGAATTTTTGAAAAGTTATGCTATGTAATGAAATGATAAAACAACCAAAATTCAAAGCGAAAATAGGGCAAGTAGAT
>CAYNZR010000069.1:0-3500 GCA_964401785.1 uncultured Candidatus Saccharibacteria bacterium | reverse complement strand
GTAGGATCATTGTTACCAGGCTTGAGAATATTCTTATCAGAAGCCATTATCATTTTTGCTTCTAGTTGTGCTTCATCTGACAGAGGAACGTGGACAGCCATCTGGTCACCATCGAAGTCAGCATTAAATGCAGTACAAACAAGTGGGTGAACTTGGATAGCATTTCCTTCTATGAGCATAGGTCGGAATGCTTGGATACCGAGACGGTGCAAGGTTGGAGCACGGTTCAACAAGACATATTTTCCTTCGATAACTTCTTCTAGAATTTCCCAAACTTCCTTGGCACCATCATCTATAAGACGATTTGCACCTCGGATGTTGTATGCCAATTCTCTTTTCAATAGTCCGGAAATAACGAATGGACGGAATAGTTCCAAGGCCATGTGCTTTGGTAATCCACATTGATCGAGTTTCAATTCTGGACCAACGACGATAACAGAACGACCTGAATAGTCTACGCGCTTACCGAGAAGATTCTGACGGAACAAGCCTCTCTTTGATTTCAAACTATCTGAAAGTGACTTGAGAGCACGCTTCTGAGCTGCAACGGCTGCCGCACCTGCAGAAGAACTGTGACGAATAGAGTTATCAATGAGAGCATCGACTGCTTCTTGAAGTATGCGCTTTTCATTTCTCAAAATAACTTCTGGGGCATTGATCTCTTTCAATTTCAAAAGACGATTGTTGCGGTTGATAACACGACGATAAAGATCATTCACATCTGAGGTTGCAAATCGTCCTCCATCGAGAGCAACCATTGGTCGGATACCTGGTGGGATGACTGGAATACGAACCAAGAACATCCATTCAGGTCGAACTTTTGCCTTGAGCATCTGTTTTACCAACGATAGTCTCTTCGATAGTCTCTCTCTGTCTGCAGTACTTGATTCGTCATGCGCTTTTGTCAATTCTGCTTGCAACTTACTCAAATCAATCTTCTTCAAGAGATCGTAGACGACCTCTGCACCGATACCAGCCTCAAACAATGAACCGTATTTGACAGCAAACTTGTGATAAGTTGCTTCATCCATTACGAAACCTTCAGCCAAACTATCAATATCCTTTCTTGCATTAACCACAAGCTCTTTTAGAGCTTCTTTTGTTTTGTCATCTTGAGCTGTTTTGACTTTACTCTTGAATTCCGCATCAAGATCTTTTAGGAATTTTTCTTTTTCATCTGCATGGATTTTTGTAACGATATATCCTGCGAAATAGATAACCTTCTCAAGATCAGCCGTAGTCATACCGAGAATGAGTCCAATACGAGATGGAACACTTCTCAAGAACCAGATATGAGAAACTGGTGAAGCAAGTTCGATGTGACCCATTCTTTCGCGACGAACAATTGAGCGTGTAATTTCGACTCCACACTTTTCACAGACAATACCTTTGTATCGAATACCACGATATTTTCCACAGTAACACTCAAAATCTCGATCTGGACCGAATATCCTCTCATCGAAGAGACCACTCTTTTCGGATCTTTGAGTACGATAGTTGATTGTTTCTGGTTTTGTAACTTCTCCAAAAGACCACTCCATGATCTTCTCTGGTGAAGCCAATGTCAAACGAATCAAGTCGAATTGTGTTGGATCTATTTGTTTTTTTATTGGTGTATTTTGCATAATAGTAGATTTAAGATTTGAAATTTAAAATTTCAGATTTTATGCTTCCTCTCCGACTTGAGGTTTATTGGTAAGTTCAACATTGAGAGCCAAACCGCGTAGGGTTTTTAGCAAAACATTGAATGATGCTGGCAAGTTTGGAGCTCGCAACTTTTCACCCTTAACTATCGAATCGAATGTCTGTGAGCGACCAACTATATCGTCTGACTTGACTGTAAGAATTTCTCGAAGTGTATGTGCTGCACCGTGACCGAGCAATGCCCAGACTTCCATTTCTCCGAATCTCTGACCTCCACCTTGTGCTTTACCACCCAATGGCTGTTGAGTAATGAGAGAGTAAGGACCGATAGAACGCATGTGAATCTTGTCTTCGACCATGTGGTGAAGTTTCAAGATGTACATGTAACCGACTGCAATAGGCTGTTTGAAATGTTCGCCCGTACGACCGTCGCGTAGTAGCATCTTTCCTGACTTGTCGAAACCTGCCTTGACCAACTCTTCTTTTATTTCTGCATCTGTTGCTCCTGTAAATGGAGGAACGATAGCTTGATAACCGAGGGTGTTTGCGGCGAGGCCCAAATGCAATTCTAGGATTTGACCCAAGTTCATACGAGATGGCACACCGAGTGGTGTAAGGATAACATCGATAGGAGTTCCATCTTCCATATATGGCATATCTTCTTCTGGAAGGATCTTGGAAATAACACCTTTGTTTCCGTGACGACCAGCCATCTTGTCACCAACAGAAATATTTCTAACCTGAGCGACTTCGATATAGATTTTCTTTATGATTCCTGATTCGAGCTTATCACCCTTTTCTCGAGAAAATACTTTGACCGAGATGACACGGCCTCTCTTGCCGTTCTCCATACGCTTTGAAGTATCTTTTACATCGCGAGCTTTTTCACCGAAGATTGAGCGGAGCAATCTCTCTTCTGGAGTGAGTTGTGTTTCACCTTTTGGAGAAATTTTACCCACTAGAATATCGCCGGTTCGAACTTCTGCACCGATGCGAACAATACCTTCTTCAGTAAGATTTTTGAGCTTTGCTTCGCCGACATTTGTAATATCGCAAGTAGTAACTTCAGGACCGAGCTTTGTATCACGAACATTGACTACGAATTCTTCGATATGTACCGAACTCCATTTACTATTTTTAACAACTCTTTCTGAAAGAATGATTGCATCTTCGTAGTTTGATCCAGACCAAGACATGAAAGCTACTAGAGCATTGTGTCCAAGAGCGATCTGACCATTGTCTGAAGTCGATGTATCTACTAGAACATCGCCCTTCTTTACTTTCTGACCTAGCTCCACAACAGGTCTCTGATGGAAAGCGGTAAAACCGTTTGTTCGAGAGAATAAAACAAGATTGTATGTACGACTTTTGCCTGTTTTATTGGATTTGAATACGACTTTCTTTGCATCAACGTGTGTAACTTCACCATCTTCTGAAGCGACGATGACTCTGTTTGTATCAAGAACTGCCTTTGCCTCGATACCAGTTGCAACAAATGGTGCCTCTGGGACTAGACATGGAGTAGCTTGTTTCAACATGTTCGATCCCATAAGTGCGCGGTTTGCATCGTCGTGATTTAGGAATGGAATAAGAGAAGTAGCAACAGAGAATGCTTGATTGGTCGAGACATCGATATAATCCACTTCATCTTTTCTGACCAAGACTGGCTTACCGTTTACTCGAACTTCTACCTCATCAACGGTTATATTGCCTTCTTTGTCATAAGGAGTAGCAGCATGGGCAATCTTGAAATTTTCTTCTTCTAGAGCATTTAGATAATCTATCTCTTTTGTAACTTTGCTATTTTTGACTTTTGCATATGGAGTTTCGATCATTCCAAAGTTATTGATTCGAGC
>CAYNZR010000068.1:0-3518 GCA_964401785.1 uncultured Candidatus Saccharibacteria bacterium | reverse complement strand
TTGCCTTTTTCGATCCTGACGCGCGTACCCAAGGTCTCGGTGAAGTTCTTTTCCATCTCTATCATCGCCGGATCAAGATATCTGTCTTTGTTGCGGATCTTCTCTGTTGCCACTCGTCTCGACATTGACTCTGCCTCGCGCACCGACAACTTATTAGCCATTATTTCTTTGAACAAAACTAGCTGTTCCTCTGGTCGATCACTGAGCATGAGTAGTGGTCGAGTATGTCCTTCGGAAATTTTACCTTCTTCTAGAGCATTGATCATCTCGTCAGGCAACAAAAGTATGCGCATCGAGTTTGAGACATATTCGCGACTCTTGCCAACTTTGTCTGCGATCTGTGCTTGTTTGAGTTTGAATTCTTTTGCTAGGCGTTCGAAAGATCTAGCGCGCTCAACAGGATTGAGATCCTCTCTTTGGACATTTTCTATGATTGCTATTTCGAGTTTTAGCTGAGGATCTTCTTCTCCATTCCTGATCAATACCGGCACAGCCTGAAGTCCAGCGAGCTTGGATGCTCGGAGACGTCTCTCACCAGATATGAGCTCGTACTCCACCGACATACCACTACCTTCATGAACGACTTCTTTGCGAGTGACCACGAGAGGTTGCAAGACTCCATACATCCGGATCGACTCTGACAGAGCTTTGAGTGCAATTTCATCAAATTCCTTTCTTGGTTGATAAGGATTGGGATTGATCTTTCCTACCTCAATCCAAAAGATGGCATTACTATCGTAAGGTGTATTCATGAAGATATTATATACGAAATTGACTTATAGCAATAGTAATATAAACTGTTATATGCCAGTTATTTGCCGGGATGGCGGAATTGGTAGACGCACACGACTCAAAATCGTGCGGAGTAATCCATGGGAGTTCGATTCTCCCTCCCGGCACCAAAATTATCGGTACTATAGCCGTGCTATTGTATATCATTTATACAAATGATGTATAATTATTCTATGCCCCCTCTCACCTACAAATTCATAGAATCACCCGATAACGAATATTTTGAACCGAGTACACTTGCAAAAAACGTCCCTTTTACTCAAGCCAACTTCTATGGCAATTGGCAAAAGTTTTTCAATAGAAAAATTAGACGTTTCATCGTATCCGATGGCGAAAAGTTCATAGCATATTTCCAAATTATCAAGTACCCTCTTGCCTTCAGTAAATTTTATCTCTACATCCCCTACGGTCCTGTAACAAAGGATTATTCTCCCAATTTTTTGAAACAATTGAAAGCCGAATTGAGAGTCATTGCTAAACAAGAAAATGCTGTTTTTGTGAGACTGGATTTTGTGCCAACTATTCCAAATAATGAAACAAAGAAAGTCATTCGCAAACTTTTCCACAAGGCGCCACGATATAGTTACCATTCTTCATATTTCCAACCTCGTGCCGAATGGTTCCTCAAGCTAGACAAGAGTGAAAATGAGCTCTATGAATCAATGCATGAGAACAATCGTTATTCGATCCGACTTGCTGATCGCAAAGAGATCAAAACCGAAGTTGTCTCTTCAGACTTCATGAAATACCTCGATCCATTCTATGAACTCATGACTACAACGGCAGAGAGGAATAAGTTTGCTTTGCACCCAAGAGACTATTATGAAGCAATTTTCTCAAATTTGGATAATAGAAATTCCTATTTGACGATCACCCGCTATGGAGAAAAGATCCTGGCAATAGATGTAATCATCATTTATGGAGGAGTTGCAAACTATGTCTTTGCTTGTTCGAGTAATGAAGAGCGCAATCGTGCACCATCGTATGGTGCGATCTGGACTGCTATCAAACATGCAAAATCTCTCGGTTGTGAATATTTCAATTTTGGTGGCATAACTAGCCCAGAACATCCAAACAAAAGTTGGGAAGGTCTAACAAATTTCAAGATGAAATTTGGTGGTGAAAAAATAATCCATTCTGATTTCTATGATTTGGTTATCAACCATTTCATTTATCACCTGTACAATTTGCGTAAGTTCTTTAGGAACTTGTATTAATTAGTTAGACGCCTATTTAAAATTTGTACTTTTTCATTTTATTCAGTACTCGCAGACTCGCAATCTAAAAATTGTAAGGTTTTTTGGTCATTCGGTCATCAGCAACCATGACCAAAAAACTAACAATTTTTGATTGCTCAGACAATTGCTTCATACTTCATAAAATGAAAAAGTACAAATTTTAATATGCTACTAATCCATAAAACAAAAATACTGCCTGCCACTTCCAAATGTGTTATATTAAAAAAATGAAGAAGGTGAAGAAAATCCCAATCTTGGTAATAGTCGGACCTACCGCATCTGGTAAAACCGGCTTGGCTATTAAACTTGCAAAAGAACGCAATGGTGAAGTAATTTCTGCTGATTCTAGACAGGTATACAAAGGGTTAGACATCGGCACTGGCAAAGTGACCGTGGCCGAAATGGATGGAATAAAGCACCACCTTATCGATGTTGCTGATCCCAATGAAGTTTTCTCTGTTAGCGATTTCCAGAAATTGGGCAAAGAAGCTATTACAGACATTCATAGTAGAGGCAAATTGCCGATCATTGCTGGAGGAACAGGCTTTTATATCCAAGCACTTGTAGATGGACTCGTGTTGCCTGAAGTACCCCCTGACAAAACACTTAGAAAGAATTTGGAAAAAATGCCACTATCAAAACTTCTATCACTGCTCAAGAAGCTAGACAAAAAAAGATACGTGACAATTGATAAGAACAATCCTGTCCGAATCATCCGCGCAATCGAAATAGCAAAAGCACTTGGCCGAGTCCCCACTCTCAAATCAAAGACAAATTACGAACCAAAATTCATCGGTATATCAATTGATCCAGAAAAACTTAAAAAGAATATTCATGACCGATTGATTGCCCGCTTTGAAATAGGCATGATCGATGAGGTACGCAAACTTCATGAGGACGGTCTTTCTTGGAAAAGAATGGAAGCGCTCGGTCTAGAATATCGATACATTGCCAGATACTTACAAGGCAAACTTTCGGAACCAGAAATGTTGAGACAACTCGAAACCGCTATCAATCAGTATGCAAAGAGACAGATGACTTGGTTTAGGAGAGACAAGAGAGTGGAGTGGATAAATATTTAATTCAATATTAGTCACCAACTTAATTCTCATTCTTTGCGGGCGATGAGGGAATCGAACCCCCGACAGCGGTTTTGGAGACCGCAGTTATACCACTTAACTAATCGCCCATAATATTGCTTCTACAAACTGTAAACTCCTTTTCCAATGAAAAAGAGGGTCACTTCATACTACCCTCTTTTCCCATATTTCGCAAAATTATTTCTTGGCCTCCTTGAATACAACGTGCTTGCGGAGCTTTGCGCTGTATTTCTTGAGTTCAATCTTCTTTTCTACGGTTTTCTTGTTCTTGCGTGTCCAATAAACCTCACCGGTTGACTTGTTTTTGAGTTGTATAAGTTTGTCTTGTGACATGATTGTAATATCGTAATGAGTACATAATATACCCTATAAGCAAAAATCCCGCAAG
>CAYNZR010000067.1:0-3548 GCA_964401785.1 uncultured Candidatus Saccharibacteria bacterium | reverse complement strand
AATACAAACGACTCAATTTCTACACCTTTTCCAACCACTCTTTTTCTTGCCTTACGAGCAGTCTATCGGCTTTTCCTTGATCTTTCAAGAGTGTTTTTACTACCCTTTCCATACGAACTGATTGGGATCCTTTGACCAAAATGATGTCATTTGGAGAGATGATTTCGAGGAGTTGACTTGCAACTTCGGTTGAGCGATCAAATGAAAAGATATTTTCCCTTTGCATACCGGATTTCTGTGCTTCATCGGCAGTTGCATAAGATCGACTACCGACGGTAATGAGAATATCTGCAACCTCGGCTACCCTCTTGCCAATATCTCGATGTTGATCTACTGAAAACTTCCCCAGTTCCATCATATCTCCCAAAACTGCTATCTTCTTGCCTCCAGTCTGAATAGATTTCAAAGTCTCCAGAGCAGAGATGACAGCATCGGGTGAAGAATTGTATGAATCATCTATTATCACAGTCTCTTTGAGACCAGAGAGTACATTCATCCTGCCTTTTGGAGATTCATGATTTTGGAGAGCGGTGATTGCTTTTTCAATATTTAGACCTTTTGCCTTGATGACGGCCATAGCACAGAGATTTGGATAAATAAAAGTATTGCCTAGGACTTTTTTGTTGAATATTTCGTAATTCTTTCCATCGATTTCGATAGAAGAAACAAAACCAGTTGGAACATTATTTTCATATACGATATGACCATTTACTCCTCTAATCTCTGCATTTTGACTCATACCAAATGTGATGACTTTGATATTTTTATTTTCCACCATGTTTGCAATACCGAGAACCTTATCATCATCTCCATATAGTATGACTGTTCCGCCCTGGCGAACGTTCGTTGCGAGAGAAGCTTTTTCTTCAAATACTTCATTGGCAGATTTGAAAAATTCTACATGGACAGGAGTGTTTGCAATCTTGGTAATAACTGCAATATTTGGTCGAAGCCACTTGGCTACACTTCGAATATCATTTGGGTGATCGGCACCGATCTCCAGAACCAAACAATCGGGATATTGAGAGCGACTCAAGATGAGAACTATACCCCTCCAAATATTTTTTGCCCAGCCGGAAAGACTTTTCCATGCATTTGGAACACCAATGATAGTGAGGGGTAGACCGATCTCGCTATTCAAGCTCTTTTCGCTTTTTCGAATATAACCTTCTCCACTTCGAAGAGCAGTGTATATTGCATCTTTTGTCGAAGTTTTGCCTACACTTCCAGTAACTGCAATGATATAAGGTTTATATTTTGCAAGAATAAGACGCGATTCAATAGTCAGGACAAAGGTTAGAATTTTCTTGATGATTTGCATGTTTTTTGTGTGACGACTGCATCATACCTCTTTTATCTGTCAGGCGCTATATTGAAATAATTAATCAGGAATTTTGCAATTTGGTCAAATGGCTCAGTCAAAGTGTCAGCTGCATATTCTGTACCTTTTGGATAAACCTGAAATAGAAAGACCAAATATTTTGGATTATATGCAGGAAAGTATCCAAAAAATGAATGGAGATAACGATCACTATAATATCCTCCTTTTGTATGATCGGCCATCTGTGCTGTACCAGTTTTTGCAGCAATACTATATCGATCATTCTTTATCTTACCTTGCAATAGAGTATTATCGACTACTTTGACCAACATTTCTGTAACATCATCTGTAGTTTGTTTTTTTAGAATTGGCCCAACTTTTTTATAATCAAGTAACTTGCTAGAACCATCGATATATCGCACTTCTTTCACTAAATGAGGAGTAATGAGATAGCCTCCATTTGCGAGAACAGATAGTGCACGAGCAACAGCGATCGGCGAGACTGCAATACCCTGACCATAAGCAGCAGTTGCAATCTCAACATCTCGACCTGTTCGAAGATTACCCACTATGCCCGAAGCTTCGTTGGGCAGATCGATACCAGTCTTTGTTCCCATTCCATAACTGAAGAAATATTTAGAAAAATCATCTTTGCCAACCTTAAGAGCGATGGTTGCAGCACCAACATTGAGAGAATACCCGAGCAAGTCTTGCATTGTCGTCTTGCCTCTTGCTTTGCTATCATGATTGGCTATTTTCTTTCCGCTTAGAGTCAAAGTACCTGTATCTTCGTATGTCGAATTTGGATTAACTGCACCAAAGTCCAATGCTGTTGCCATCGTAAGAGGCTTGATAATTGATCCCATTTCATAAGCATTTTCGACAAGAGGATTGGAAAAATCCCTCACATTTTCTATAACACTTGTATCATTTGGATCAAATGAAGGTAAGGAAGACATGGCTACAATTTCACCATTATTAGGATCAATGATAATCCCTCCGACAGTCTCTGGTCGCCATTTATTCTTGACTTCTTCCAACACTTTTTCCAAATATTTTTGAGCAGTTGGTTCTATACTTGTCACGATATCACCTTGTTTATATGAATTTTCATCAGATACATCTTGATTTGCATCACCAAATAATTCTGCAAATACATAATTTTGTGATGAAGAATGTGATCTTTGCAAAATATTTTCATAATATCTCTCGAGACCATAACGTCCAACTGCAAGACTAGAACTAGCACTCTGCCCCAAAATGCCAAGTTCATGAGCAAGCATTGTCTCACCAGGATAAATACGCCAGATGTCTTTTATTGCGCCGAGCCCATTTATTTTTAGATTACGTATCGATACTGCAGTCTCGAGAGGCACTTCTTCAGCAATAACTTCATACTTATCATTTTCCTTTGTTGCCTTCCTTTGAAATTCATTCTCATCTATATCTAGATATTGAGACAATGCCTGAAAAACTGTATCTGGATCAGATAGTACTGATGGATTGATATATATTGTGTAACCACTTTTCAAAGTAGCTCCTTGGACTCGAGTTCCATCTTTCGAAGTGAGATATATCGAACCTCGATTGAGTAGCTTGGTACTATTTTCACCATATTGCTGATCTGCTTTTTTTGCATATTCACTACCCTTAAATATCTGAAGATAATACAAAGTTCCCCCGAGAACAACTGCTACAACGAGGGTTAAGACCAGTATAATTCTTGCTCTAATCTGAATCTTAGCGTTCATTTCTCAAAGCCACATGATTAGATTTATCATTAAGACCAATTTTGAGAAGAGGAACTTTTGAGATATATTCACTGACTTCACCTTTGGTCATGCCATACTCTTCGAGATTATCTGGGTTTATATTGCCAGATATACTCAAATACAGCGCATCCAATTCATCTACACTACTTCCCAACTCAACCATCTTTGCCTGACTTTTCTGATATGCAACTGTGTTCGAAATGACAGCAAAAAGATTGACAGAATAGACGATAGCCAAAAGCAAACTTCCAATCAAAAATACATATGTAATGACTCGCACATTTTCGTTGAATACATTGTATGTTTGGGCTATTGCTTTTGTCATTTTCTTTATTATTTATTTTTTTCTAATACTCTCAGTTTGGCACTTCTCGATCTTGGATTTTCTAATATTTCTTGCTCTTTTGCGGTAATCGGTTTTTTTGTAATTATTATTGCTTCATCGTTCAATTTTT
>CAYNZR010000066.1:0-3776 GCA_964401785.1 uncultured Candidatus Saccharibacteria bacterium | reverse complement strand
TGTTTGTCTGTTCCTAGAGCAAAGTCATCTTGGCCATACATGGGAGCGATATGGACAATGCCCGTACCATCGGCAGTGGTTACAAAATCTGCAGAATAGGCTTTAAAGGCGTTTACCAACTTGTCTTTTTCTGTTCCAACAGCGCTTTTCTTTATGAAAGGATATAGAGGCTCATATTCCAAACCCACCAAATCAGCACCTTTCCAACTGTTGCCCGTTTCTTCCAATTCACTTTTGCCTACTTTTTCCAAACTTTCTTTTCTCTCTTTTGCAAAGATAAAAGTTTCACCTTTGGGGCTATTACCTTTTACATCTAACCTAACTCCTACATAATCAACCTTCTCCCCCACTGCCAAAGCTACATTTCCCGGTAGAGTCCATGGTGTTGTCGTCCAAGCAAGCAAAAATACATCACCAGAAAGACCTACTTTCTCTGGATTTATAATTTTGAATTTTACATAGACAGAGAGATCTTTGACGTCTTGATATCCTTGCGCCAATTCATGAGAAGAAAGTCCGGTCCCACATCGCGGACACCATGGTACGATCCTGTAATCTTTGTACAATAAATTTTGCTTTTCTACATTGGCTATAATATTCCAGATGGACTCGATATAGTGAGGCTTGTATGTGATATAGGGATCAACAAGATCTACCCAATATCCCATGCGATTTGTAAATTGTTCCCATTCTGAGACATATTGCCAAACACTTTCTTTGCATTTGTCATTGAATGAACTTGCGCCATGCTCATCTGTGTATTTCTCAATCTCTTTTTTTGATTTTAGTCCGAGCTCCTTTTCTACTTGTAGCTCAACAGGAAGACCGTGTGTATCCCAGCCACCTTTCCTGCGAACATAATACCCTCTCATAGTTTTGTAGCGAG
The DNA here is from genome assembly GCA_964401785.1 of uncultured Candidatus Saccharibacteria bacterium. Classification (GTDB taxonomy): domain Bacteria; phylum Patescibacteriota; class Minisyncoccia; order Phycocordibacterales; family PALSA-1337; genus C7867-002. Next base: position 2,890 of record CAYNZR010000066.1, on the reverse strand, counting down.
GTATTGCATCCTTGAAAGCTCGCGCCTCTAGATGGTGAATGCCCGGACGTCCATTTGCGGTTGGAGGTCCTTCATAGAATATAAAATTCTTGCCTTTACCCTCATTTTTTTTGAGACTTTTTGCAAAAATATCTTTCTCCTGCCAATATGCCAAAATACGCTCCTCGCGCTCAGCATTTTTGGATTTAATTACTTTGTTATCACCTACTTTTTCATTCATTGAAATATCTTAGCATTTTTACGAAAAAATGCTTACTTGCCGTACAATTCGCTGTGAGTGCCGATCAATATAAATATACATAAAATAAAAGGGGCGGGTATGCGTGCTTGAAGCAACACATTCCCGCCCTTATTGCGCGATCCGGTCGCGCCTAACTATCCATCTGTCATCTTGGCGAGTTTTTCGCCATCTGAACCACCAACTCAATTGACTGCTCATTGCTTCAAGTGCATGTTTTACGATCGTTCAGCTGACCGTTTTGCACTCTCCACAACTAGATTGATTTCCAACTCCGATTTTTACATCAACACATACTTCAATCGAAAGTGTGTTGACGAATGGATCCGACTTGATCTTGAACTACGTTACATTGCAACGATCCACTAACTTGCTTTGTAACGGCTAACCTCATTGTCAGGTTAACAGGTTGCCAATTGTGGGCTAACCCTGTTCAATATCACCGACTGCTAGGATTTACCTACTAGATGCTACGAGTTCTACCTAGCTCCAAATGAACTCTGCACCCTTATTATAGTCCCGGGGCCGGATGCCCCTGCTTTCTTTTCAACTTTCTAGTACGCTAGTAGTATAGCATAACCAGATATTTTGTCAAGTATAATTTGTATTTCATGTCTTCGAATGTACGTAAAATGGCTCTAAATATAGATATATTAGAGATAATCACTCTTATTATAATACTCCATGAGCACTGACTAGTCCTATTAGATCTTCAAATGTTTAAATAAATCCTCCAAATTCGTAAAGGGGCCATAAAAGTCTCCGTTATCCATTTTTTTGCTTATTTTTTCAAATAAAGCCATCTTACTCTTTGTAAGAACGGGTTCACCAGAGTTCGATTTATTAGATTTTCTTTTTTTTATTTTAATTGAATTCATTTTTTTGAAAATTTATCGTTAATTACATCCTCTTTGGCACCCTAATCCCTAGTAAATGTAAACCATTTGTCATTGTAATAAGAAATGCTTTTGTGAGAGCGACATAATACAGCGAAAGCGGATTATTCTTATCAACGATGACCTGTGATGCATAGAAACTATTGAAAAGACCCGCAAGCGCAACCAAGTAGCTTGCAACCGTCTGTGGAGCAAGATCCGCCCTGCCCCTCTCTACAATCTCTTCAAATTTTATAAGCATTTTTTCTAGAGGATAGACAGAATCTGGCATTACAACATCTTTTGGAGATAAGCTATCGATATCGATTTTTTCATCCTTGGCTTTTTCTAGAATAGACTGAGCACGCACGGCCGAATATTGTAAATATGGTCCAGAATCCCCTTCAAATAAGATTGATGAGGTAGAATCGAAAACTATATTACTACCAATAGTCGAACGCAAAATCGTATACTTGATAGCACCGACGGCAACAATATCCGCAATCTCATTTACTTCATCAATGCTAAATTTGCGGTCTTTTATTTTTTCTTTTACTAGTTCCTTGATATCTTCCATTAGGGCTTCGGCGGTGATCACGTTACCCGTTCTTGACGACATCTTACCCGAAGCAAAACGCATCATGCCATGACCAATATGTTTGGTTTTGTTGCCATTTTCTTGATCAATAAGAGACAGAACCTGTTTTATTACTCGGAAATAATCATTTTGCTCACTGGCGGTGATGATGATCGATTCGAGAGCATCTGGATAATTTTTGAATTTGGTAATATTCAAACCCAAATCTTTGGCTTCATAAGTCGGTATACCATGCGAGCTGACGAAGACACGGGTATGAAGGCCGTAATCTTCACCTTTGAATACCGTTGCTCCATCACTTAATTGGAAAACTTTACCCGTATTTTGTTTGACCGTCTCGAGACCGATACTTGCCATTTCACTCTCAAAAATAAATTTATCAAATTTTGTGCCGAGAATTTTGTATAGCAAATCAAAATGTTCTAGACTCCATCCTCTACCCTTATCATAAATCTCATTTATTTTGCTATCGCTCTTTGCATAAATTTTCTTATTGAGTTCATCGATCTCTTTTTTGACTTCAGGATTTTCATCGTAAGTTTTTGTTCCAAGGACATACATCCGACCAAGGAAATCAGTCTTCGAAATAATATCTGCAGTATCGGCTGGCATAGCATCAATATTTTGCAAAATAGCCCAGATGGCTTTTGCAATGTGGAGACCTATATCAGACGGATAGCAGATCCTTATCACTTTTGTACCATCAGATTCGATCAATCTTGCAATGGATTCACCAATAGCGTTCGACATAAGATGGCCAATATGGAATACCTTGAAAGTGTTTGGGTCTGTATATTCGACCAAAACTCTTCTCTTTGATCCATCACTATTGTGACCATACTTTTCCCCTTTACCAAGTACATCCAGTACAGATTGTGTAACAAATTTCTCTGCCAAAAAGAAATTGATGAAACCTGGCCCAGCGACTTCAACTCTGGATATTTCTTCTGGTAGATTTGTATTAATTATTTCGGCAAGACTTTTTGCAACTTCGACAGGCTTCTTTCCCAAACCTTTGGCTATCATCATGGCAATATTGGAAGAATAATCTCCATGCTGACTGTCTTCGGGATGCTCGAGACCAAAATCGGGTACAGAAACACCCTCTTTCTCGAGAGCTTTGCTTATCTGAACCTTGATCAATTCCTGAATTTTCATAAAAGTATTGTAGCAGAAAGT
>CAYNZR010000065.1:0-3827 GCA_964401785.1 uncultured Candidatus Saccharibacteria bacterium | reverse complement strand
TACAAGCCCGAACATGCATTTTCTGATTTTCCTATTGACGAGAGATTGAAAGTTGCAATCACAAAAAAAGGTTATACCGCTCCAGCACCAATACAAGATCGTTCTATTCCTCTCATCTTGAAAGGTTCAGATATGGTCGGCATTGCAAATACTGGTACTGGCAAGACGGCATCTTTTCTCATTCCTCTCATAAACAAAGTTTTGCTCAAGTCTAGTGAAAAAGTTTTGATAATAGTTCCTACACGTGAGCTTGCTCTCCAGATCGAACAGGAGCTCAAGAGTTTCACTTTTGGTATGCAGATATATTCTGTCTGCTGTGTCGGTGGTATGTCTCTAGGCAAACAACTCTCTGGCCTTCGTTTCAAATACAATTTTATAATTGGTACGCCAGGACGTCTAAAGGATCTCATTGATCGCAAAAATCTTCGTCCAACAGAGTTCAATACCATAGTTCTAGATGAAGCCGATCGAATGTTGGATATGGGATTCGTAAATGATATGAGACTTATCATGAATATGATGCCAAAAGAGAGACAGACTTTGTTGTTTTCTGCGACAGTAGATTCATCCATTGATGGCCTCATAAAGGAGTTCCTTCGCGAACCTATCAGAATATCGGTTAAGACAGGTGATACTTCAAAGAATGTTGAACAGGATGTTGTCCGCACTGCAGGTAAAGATAAATTGGAGATCTTGCACGAACTTTTACTTCAAAAAGATTTTAGTAAGGTACTAGTCTTCGGTCGTACAAAGCATGGCGTAGAGAAACTATCCAAGATGCTCATAGAGAAAGGTTTCAAAGCCGAGTCTATCCATGGCAATAAGAATCACTCAAAGAGACAGCAAGCTTTGAGATTATTCAAAGAGGGAAATATCCAAGTCTTGGTTGCCACAGATGTTGCCGCTCGCGGTCTAGATATTGCAGATGTTAGTCACGTGATCAACTACGAGCTACCGGCTACATATGATGATTATGTTCATCGCATCGGACGAACAGGAAGAGGTAACAAAAGAGGTAAGGCTCTTACTTTCATACACTAGTTTACTGAGGTTGTGCCTCTGTTATTAAGGTTGCACCTCAGTAGTTATCCACAGAAATATTTTGACAGGTGAACGTGCGTTCACCTATAATGTTTGCATAGTCAAATTGATATTTATAAACAATAAATACAAAACCATGAGCAAACATCAAGTACTCCGCACAATAAAAGACGAGATAAAAAGACTCAATCATGAGATTGATCTCCGTATCATAAAGGGCATGTCATACAAGGAACAATCTAGGAGGCACAAGTTCCTCATGTCTCAGCTCAACACCCTTGTTCGATCTAGACCATCATGGTTTGGTCGCTCATTCAGCGCTGTATCATCATTTATGTTTTGATCGCTTCTACTATACTATGTTTGAAACATACAAAAACAAAATTTTAGATTTTTATAATAATACTAGGAGGATGCCGAGTTATACGGAGATTATGAAACTTCTCGGTTTCAAATCCAAAAATTCCGTATTCAAGCTCGTCTCAAAGCTCATAGACGATGGTATATTGGACAAAGATTCCCAAGGTAGACTCATCCCAAATAGGATCGACTCAGAGATTCCTCTTTTGGGTCTGGTTGAGGCTGGTATACCTACTGTAGTTGATGAACAGTCTACTGATATGCTCAATCTAGATAGTTATCTCATACGTGACAAGTCTGCATCATTTCTACTCGAGGTAAAGGGCGACTCAATGATCGATGCTGGTATCCAAGAAGGTGATCTTGTCATAGCCGAGCGCAAAGGCGAACCGAAAATCGGTGATATCGTCATAGCGGAGGTTGATGGTGGATGGACGATGAAATATTTTCGCAAAAAGGGAAGTACTGTCTATCTCGAACCTGCAAACAAAGAATACAAACCGATATATCCTAGTCATCAGCTTCGCATCGCAGCGATAGTCCGTGGTGTCATACGCAAATACTGATGCGCCCAATCTACGATCATGATCGCGCTCGGCGCATACAGTGACACTATTCGAATGTTGGATCGTTCCGAAATCGTATCGCATCGCGAATCTCCTCTTTTACATCGCCGATAGTATCTGACATATCTTGTCTAGTAGACTCGATCTTGTCGTCTAATTCTCCCAAACGTGAATATAGACGAGATTCGGCATCGAAAAAATGTTTTTCTAATCTTTCGAAACTTCGTGCTATTGATATCGCTATATCATCGCTATTTCTATATATAATATGCTCGATCAATTCCAAGTCTTTTTGTTCTAGTGACATAATTTTGTAATTAATTGTAATGGCCCTAGGGCACTAAAAAGATATCAGAATTACATAAAATCCTGTTAAAAAAATTTTAAAAAAAGAATGAAAAAAGTCTCAAGAAATGATGAAGAAATCTAAGAGTGTTTTACAGTCGAACCGTCTTTGCTGTCTACGACCACAAAACCTCTATCTTCGATCTCTTTGCGTAGAGCGTCTGCTTTTGCCCAATCTTTTGCTTGACGAGCTTCTTCACGAGCTTCACCTAGAGCGATGATCTCTGGTGGAATAGGAGTATTGTCCTCTTCGATCACTGGAACTTGGTCGAGCTTGAGTCCAAATACTCGATCAAAATCAATGATGGTTGCCTTTTTGTCTGCATCAGCGATGTTTGGCTCTGATACCAATTCCCATGTTAGAGCAACTGCTTGTGGTAAAGCAAAATCATCGTTTATGAATGCATTGAAACGTTTCTTGTATTCTTCATTGATTGTTCCGCCATCTGGATAGCTCATCATCGTTTTTATCAGCTTGATGAGGGCGTTTTGAGCACCCAAGACAGCTTCAAAAGAAAAATTAACCGGCGAGCGATAGTGAGCAAGAAGAGTCCAATATCTGAAACCGAGAGGTGATATCGCCTGTTTCATAAGATCGTCTAGTTTATAAAAATTATTTGCAGACTTGGCCATCTTCTCATCTGCAATATTGACGAATCCTCCATGGATCCAATAATGAACAAAAGGCTTTCCTGAAGCACATTCGGATTGGGCAATTTCATTTGTATGATGGGGAAATATGAGATCGATAGCGCCAGAGTGTATGTCGATAGTCTCACCTAGAACATGCTGTGACATTGCGGAACATTCTATGTGCCATCCAGGTCTACCTGCACCAAATGGAGCGTCATAACCCACATCCCCATCCTCGTTTGTTTTGAATTTCCAAAGTGAGAAATCGCGAGGATTTTCTTTGTCATAATTGTCATTGTTGATACGCTCTTTTGAAATCTTGCTTGCATCTAGATCTGCAAGCTTGCCATAGTCTTTGACTTTTTCTATGGAGAGATAGACACCATCTTTTGCAATATAAGCATATTCTTTTTGGATAAGGGTCTCTATCATAGTTATCATCTCTCCTATATGGTCTGTTGCGCGAATGAAATGAGTAGGTTTTTTGATATTTAGAGATTGTATCTCCTCTAAGAATAATTCTTCATATTTTCTGGTGAATTGAAGGAGAGGTATACCAGCTTCTTTGCTACCTTTTATGGTTTTATCATCAATGTCAGTTACATTCATTGCTTGTTCAACATTGTAACCATTGTATTCGAAAACACGACGCAAGATATCGTCTAGTATAAAAGTTCTATAGTTTCCGATGTGTGGTGTATTGTATACAGTCGGTCCACAATGGTACATAGAAACTACACCATCTTTTATTGGTACGAATTTTTCTTTTTTGTGGCCGAGAGTATTGTAGATTGTTATATCCATATTGCAGATTTTGGAGTTACTATATCCAATTTTTCCTTTTTAGGAAATACCATACTGCAAGTGTTCCAATGACTGAAA
>CAYNZR010000064.1:0-3842 GCA_964401785.1 uncultured Candidatus Saccharibacteria bacterium | reverse complement strand
GGCTTTGGATAAGCTTGCTCAAAATCAGAAAAAAGCGCTTACCGAAAACACAATTGCACAAGAGCATTCTTCTTCTGGCACCATGCTTTCTTATGAAGAGACGACTAAGCTCTTTGCTGATTATGGTCTGCATTTTGAAGGTGCATTACTCAAAGAAAAGGATGAGTTGAGAGAAGCTTTTTCAAAATTCAAAAGTGATTCTTTCATCCTAAAAGCCGTTGCCCCACAAATAGTCCACAAGACTGAGCTTGGAGCTGTGGTCATGAATATTCACAACCTGGATGAAGCAGAAAATGCTTGGGATAAAATGATAGAAAATATTCAATCCAAAATTCCAAATATTGAACTCGAAGGCATGGTCTTCCAGCCAAAAGATGAAGGCAAAGAAGTGATCATTGGTATCAAAAAAGATTCTGTTTTCGGACCGACTATCGTCTTTGGTTTGGGGGGAATATTTACCGAAGCACTCAAAGACACCAGTCTCCGCATCGCTCCTATAGACAAAAATCAGGCACGAGAGATGATCGAAGAGATAAAAGGCTTCAAGATTCTGAGCGGTCTTAGAGGTGAAAAATCGATCGATCTTGATGCTCTATCCGAACTCATTTCCAAGATATCAAGGCTCGCCATCGACCATCCAGAGATTATTGAACTAGACCTAAACCCTGTAATGGTAAGAACGGATGGATATTCACTTGTTGATGTGAGGGTGGTGAGGTAGGTAAGAGGTTAGAGGTAATAGGTAAAAGGTAAGAGATAATTTCACAAATTTACCTCTTCCCTCTTACCTTTTACCTAATTTTTTCCCAATCACCCCAACAACGATTTGAGATCAAACCCCACATCCCCGAGTTCAGCTAAATGTCCTGAGACATCGACATTTTTTTCGATAAGTTTCGAGATCGTGCCCATCTCTTGGGTACGATTTATGAGTGTTGCGCCAACCAGCTCCTTGCCGACTATGAGTAGCCGACCAAGGGAATTTTTTTCTGGATTACTTCGAACGACGACTTGTCGATCCTCTTTTGGAGTTGCATCACCGACGAAGGCGACGTTCACGCCGAAGCCAGAAGTTGTATAGAAAGAAACAAACTTGAAAGGTTCTCGCTTGTCTACCATACCAAGTCCAGCTATCCTACCCTGTTCATGAGCAGAGACCCAGTTTCCCATCTGGACATTTTCTTCCAAAATAAGATCCTTGTATTCGGCAATATCTCCCGCTGTCCAAATATCTTTGACACTCGTCTCCATGTATTCATTTGCCAAGATTCCACGGTTCACATTTATCCCCGCAGACTTTAGCCACTCTAGTTTGTTCGTAGTGCCAATACCAAAGACTATAATCTCACAAGGAATTTCACGACCATCTTTGAGAACTACACTCTCTACCCTATCTCCACCTTTTATTTCCACTATTTCATTGCTGTGAATAATATCAAGCCCTGTATCTCTCATCGCTTTTTCGATAATTGCGCCCGAAGCCTGATCCAAAGTTGAAGCCCAAAAATATGATTCACGGACAACGACCGTAGTCTTCATGCCCGCCATTTTCATCAATTCCGCCATCTCAAAACCTATGAAGCCACCACCAACAGTAACCGCACTCTTGGCAGACTTGATGTCCTCCATTATTCCTTTTCCATCTTCCAAAGTTTTGAGATAATGAATACCTTTTTTATCCGCCCCTGGCATACCCGCTTTACGAGTCGCTGTTCCGATGGCGATAAGTAATTTTTCATAAGAAATATTCCCTCCATCATTCAAAATGATTTTCTTGCTCGCCGAGTCGATACCCGTAACAGTCTTCCCGCCGATAAACTCAATACCTTTTTCTTTGTACCATTCTTGACCCTTGAGCCAGATCTGATCGAAGGGAACTTTTTCCAAAAAGAAATTGGGCTTCGAGAGCATTACTCGAGAATACAAAAGATACGGTTCATCAGAGACGATACCGATCGTACCTGTCGCATCATTTATTCTGATAGTTTCCGCTGCTGTCACACCCGCAACACCACCACCGATAATTAGATATTTGTAGTTCATATTAGTGATTAGCCACTAGGCCCTAGCCACTAGTTCCTTTGCGATTACTAGTGGCTAACTACTAGTGGCTAGTGACTATTTGGGATATACCTGCTTACCTTCCTTATCAAAAAGTAAAATAGCTTTTGTTGGGCAAGACTCTGCAGACATAAGTAATGTAGCATCGTCGACAGCGTCAGGTCCGGTGACAATAGCTTTTGTCTCACCATCAAGCTCATATGTTGTACTCGAAACCGCAAGACATGAAGCTGCTCCAATACACAAATCTCGATCAATAACTATTTTGCTAATTTTTGAATCAGCTCGATTTCGTGGATACTCTTTTGTATTTGCCATGTTGTTAGTATTTAGTCACTAGTGATTAGCCACTGGTGTACTGCAAAATTATATCAGATGGCGGTTGTGGTGGCTATTGATTATTTTAGATTTATTTAAATAATTCAAACCAATGATTTTGTATAAAAATGACCCTCAGTCCGCCGAAGCAGACTGAGGGTCAAATGAGAGCAAATGTTAAGTACAGAAACCGTACAACAACCTAGGCCTTAACACCACTTGCGAGGCGGAGAACCGGATCGTCATCGCTCCAACCGCGGCCAGGCCAGCGCCAAGCCAGGACCACCTCGTCACCATGCTCGCAGAGAAACGGGACATGGAGGTTACCGCACCGGCTCCGCACAATGCTCTTCCACCCAAATACGGCCTTGCCCTTGAAGTGTTTCCGAAAGAACGTGATTCCCTTCTTTTGGATTTCTTCGAGGTCGCGCAGACCGAGGTGATCTGCGAGAACACTTGGCTTCTTGATGTCACCGTAGATGATATTTCCTACGACACACCCACCGTTCTTCTGCCCAGCGTGAAGCCACTGCTCCACTGCCGAAATATGATACTCGGCCGGTCCGACGCTTTCCAATTCCGGATGAACCACTTCATTCACCCAATCGGGATACGAGGGACGAATGGAACGGTCGACTCGGATAATGGAATCAGCCTCGACTTCGGGCTCGGGAGTGGTGGCGGTCTTGGTTTTGATAATCAATTCCGCTTCACCTCGAGCGAGACGCCTTACCAACTCAAGATTGGTGCCAGAGGAGAGCCATTCCAAAACGTCCGACCCAACACCGTTCCGCTGGAATGCAAACTCCAGCTTCTGACCAGCACCCTGACCAATTGTGAACCCGCTACTCATAGTAGCCTGTCCTTTCTTTGTTTTGAGCAAGCCTCCAAGGCACGCTCGGTTTGTTACTGGACTCTTCGCCACAGCAGAAAGTGCCCTTCAATTTAATCGAGGCATTATCTGCTATGGCGAAAATTTTATTTCAAGATAAACTTTGACAGATATCTAGTACAGAAATTACATACTTTTAGACTATCTGTCAATAGCAAAATATGAAGGAATTTACTTATTCAACCGTATCTCCTTCACGCTTAAAATCTCTTGTTTCAAGATGCCAGAGATCATTGTGTTATATGTCATATCCGCCAGGTGGCAGTGGGAACAAGCGCCACTTATATTTAGAGTGACAATACCATCTTTGAAACTTGCAAGATGTACATCACCGCCATGCATTTGGATATATGGACGGATTTTGGAAAGAATTTCTTCTATTTTTGCAGTTTCTGCAGATGTCTGACTTCTGCCAGAGGTGACACCTCTGTTGGATTTGCGCGATTGTTTAACTGATTTTTTCATATTTTTATAGCCACTAGTAGTTAGCCACTAGCCACTAGTTTTTTTGCGATTACTAGTGGCTAAAGCCTAGTCGCTAGTGGCTGACTTACCCAAAATACTTCTCCTT